>NZ_CAXBVX010000031.1:0-19931 GCF_963979125.1 uncultured Candidatus Puniceispirillum sp. | reverse complement strand
CTTTCCGAATCAACGCGTGCCCGTTCACTCAGGATACGTGTGCCAAGCTGTTCGGCGGCCATTTCCAGCGAGAAAAAAGCAACTGGGCTGGAGACTTCACCGCTTTTTGTCGTTGTCGCGGCATGAAAGGCGATATTAGTAGCCAGTGCGGTTTTACCCATCGCAGGGCGTCCAGCCAGAATTATAAGATCGGAACGTTGCAAGCCACCCAAAAGATTGTTCAGGTCAGTCAATCCGGTGCTGGCGCCAGATAGATGCCCATCATTTTTGCGGGCAAGATCAGCCTGATTCACACTGGCCGCGATAATCGTATCAAATCCCCGCAATCCGGTGCTGGCAGTGTCATTTTCGGCAAGGCGGAACAGATGCGCTTCGGCAGTTTCGATCTGGGTTGATGCGGGGGTGTCAACTTCGGGTTGAATCGCATCGGTAATGACCTGATCGCTTATCAAAATCAACTCACGGCGTAGATGCGCTTCGTGGATGGTATGCGCGTAATCGGGTGCCTGACTGATGCTGATAACACCATCGGCGAGATCGGTTAGATACTCTTGGGCATCCATATCCGGAAAATCATCACTGCCCGTGAAAAAGCTTTTCAGGGTGACTGGATTCGCCAGCTGTCCGCGTTCGGTCATCCGCGTGATCGTTTTAAAAATACGTCCATGAAGGGGATCATAGAAATGCTCGTCGCGAAGCCGGTCGTCAATACGCTCCATCACGCTGTTATCAAGCAGCAACGCGCCAAGCAAATTCTGTTCGGCTGGCAGATTATGCGGCATTTTCCGGGTGGGACCAGTGCCAGATACGCCAGTTGGAAAGGGTTTTATGTTGGTTTGTTCTTCAGCCATATTTCAGATATAGCAAATTTTATGCACATAGCTGTCATGTTATTTGTGGGGAAGATGGGGATAAGTTGTTTTTTTAATTTGTGGGTAAGACACAAAAAAGCCGGAGACACGCTCCGGCTTTGATGAAAAGTAAAAAACGGGTCTAAGCGTCTTCGGAAGCCTCATCTGTATTTGCAGACTCGTCATCTTTAGTACTCTCGGCATCTGTCTCAGCCTCAACTTCAGCTTCAACTTCAGCTGTTTCAGCCTGTTCAACAGCTTCAACCGCCGCAACAGCCGCATTGATGTTATCATCTTCATCATCAACGTCCTGAACGCCGCCAGTAACCGCAACACCTGTTTTAAGCTGGGTTTCAGCCTCTTCAAGTGAACGGGCAATATTGACAATTATGTCAACAGACACTTCCGGATGAAGCCGGATGCGCGTGTCAGTCAGGCCCAGGGTTTTGATAGCCTTGTCCATGATGACCTGTGATCTGTTGATGGTAAAGCCAGCTTCGCTGACAGCTTCGGCAATATCGCGTGATGTCACCGAACCGAACAGCTGACCCATTTCAGAGGCAGCACGGACCATATTGACAGCAAGGCCAGCCATTTTCCCAGCTTCGGTCTCGGCTTCACTGCGCTGAGACAGATTATCAGCTTCACGTTGCGAACGTTCGGTTTCAAACCGTTCGCGATTGGCTTTGTTGGCACGAAGTGCTTTGCCCTGTGGCAACAAAAAATTACGTGCATAGCCTGGCTTCACGGTAACAAGATCACCCATCTGTCCAAGTTTTTCCACGCGTTCTAGCAAAATGATTTGCATATCGTATCTCCTAAAATCGAATGGCTGTTTCTATGACAAAACGTAAGGCATGAGCGCCAAGAAGCGCGAACGCTTGATAGCAGTTGCCAGTTCACGCTGTTTTTTTGCTGATACAGCTGAAATACGTGAGGGAATGATTTTACCGCGCTCTGACGTATAACGTGCCAGAAGCTTGGTATCTTTATAGTCGATCTTTGGCGCGTTTGCGCCAGAAAAAGGACATGACTTGCGCCGCCGATTAAATGGCTTGCGAAGGGCTTCGCGTTTGATTTCGAGCTGGGTCATTTATGCCTCCTCTTTCTCGGTAGATGCGACGCTATCGACAGATGCGCTGGCATTATCGTCATTTCTTGGACGGTCATCGCGACGGTCATCGCGACGGTCATCGTCACGTGGTCCACGAGATGGACGCTCAGACTTGGCCTGCATCATGATTGATGGCGCTTCATCGACTTCTTCGATACGAATGTTCATGAAACGCAAAACATCTTCGTTAAGACCCATGATACGCTCATATTCTTTAAGCGCCTCACTGTCAGTTTCCATATTGAACATCACATAGTGACCCTTCCGGTTCTTCTTGATCCGGTAGGCAAGGGTACGTAGGCCCCAATATTCGCGTTTTTTGATAGAACCGCCGGCGGATGTGATGATTCCGGCAAACTCGTCGGCCATGGCTTCAACCTGGGTAGACGAAACATCCTGACGTGCAATAAACACGCTTTCATACAAGCGCATGATAACTCCTTTTGGCTCGTTGTCTGAGCATCAATTTATGACCAGACCAACCGGTTTCCCGGTAAGGATTACAAAGATTTTTAAGCTATTTAAGTTTAGTTCACAATTAGCTTGTCGCGCACCATACACAAATATCCGACAGATGCAAGCGTTTCAGCCAAATTCCATGTGGCCAGATGACATAGCGGCACCTGTCTGCTACTAGTGAGCAATAGCATAAAGTTATTTTGAATATTGTGAGGGACATATGACTACAACTAAGATGGCGTTTTTGTTTCCGGGTCAGGGCGCGCAAGCAATCGGAATGGGAAGTCAACTTGCCGCGTCGCATGACGTGGCGCGGCATTTGTTCGATGAGGTGAATGATGCGCTTGATGAAGATTTGTTTTCGCTTATGCAAAACGGCCCTGAAGATGATTTACGATTGACGCGAAATGCCCAACCAGCCTTGTTTGCATCGTCAATGGCGGCGGTACGCGTGCTTGAGGCGGAACTTGGTAAACCATTAACATCGGTTGCCACATATGTAGCTGGGCACTCATTGGGAGAATATGCAGCACTTGCGGCAGCAAATAGCCTTGGTGTTGCCGATTCAGCGCGACTGTTGCGCCAGCGTGGCGATGCTATGCAAGCGGCGGTTGCGGATGGTGATGGCGCCATGGCGGCTATTCTGGGCGCGGATGAAGCTCAGATAAACGCCATATTAGATGAAGCATCGGCAAAAGGCCTTGTCCAGCTGGCTAATGATAATGCGCCAGGTCAAATTGTTATTAGCGGTGCAACAGAAGCTGTTGATGCGGCGATAGAAATTGCCAAGGATGCGGGTATTCGCCGTGCGATAAAGTTGCCAGTCAGCGCACCTTTTCATTGTGACCTGATGGCACCTGCTGGCGATGTTATGCAGGCCGCTCTTGAGGCGGTGACAATATCTGACGCGGTCAAGCCAGTCATATGCAATGTTACCGCTACCGCTGAAACCGATGCCGATATGTTGCGTACAAATCTGGTAACCCAAATTTGTAGCCGTGTACGTTGGCGTGAAACGTTGACAATGCTTGGCCAATCCGAAGTAACACATTTTATTGAGCTTGGCACAGGCAAGGTGCTATCGGGTTTGGTTAAGCGAACGCTGGAAGATGTCACAATCGCCAATCTTGATGGAAGTGATGATATAGATAATGTACTGGCACAATTTTAGAACAGATTTAAAAATACAGCTTTTATAAAGACTTCAGAATCGAAAACCTATCTACAGAACCTATCTACAGGGAGAATAGTGAATGTTTGATCTTACCGGCAAAGTTGCCCTGATCACTGGTGCCAGTGGTGGCATTGGCACTGCAATCGCAACCGCATTACATAAGCAGGGGGCAACCGTTGTGCTTCATGGTACACGTGCCGAGGCACTGGAAGCCTTGAAAGCATCACTTGGTGATCGCGCCCATGTTTGCACGGCAAACCTATCAGATCGTGAAGCCGTGGCTGGCTTGATTGACGCCGCTACCAAAGTTGCTGGCCCTGTATCTATTCTGGTCAATAATGCTGGAATTACCCGTGATGGTCTGGCAATGCGGATGAAGGATGAAGATTGGGACAGTGTTCTGGAGGTTAATATGACATCTACGATGGCATTGTGCCGCGCGTCCCTTCGCGGCATGATGAAAGCGCGCTCTGGTCGTATCATTTCAGTGTCATCGATCGTGGCGGCTACTGGCAATCCGGGACAAACCAATTATGCAGCATCCAAAGCGGGTATGATTGGATATAGCAAGTCTTTGGCGCAGGAAGTGGCCAGCCGCGGCATCACAGTGAATGTGGTGGCACCCGGATTTATTGCCACACCTATGACTGACGTGCTGGATGATGCCCAAAAGGAAAGTCTATTAACGCGCGTGCCCGCAAACCGGCTTGGCAATCCCGAAGAGATCGCAGCAACAGTCGTTTTTCTGGCCAGCGACGAGGCGGCTTACATAACTGGTGCAACCATGCATGTGAATGGCGGGATGGCGATGCTGTAATCGATGGTGGGCGTAATATAGGCATCACCTTACTTTATATAGATTTATTTCAATAGAACGTGAATGGCATGCCATGTTATAAACATTAAAATACATAAAAGCCGATTTTTAAGGCTTGTAAGGGGTGGCACAACTCAAAAATTTATGGTAATTGCCGCCCAATTTTAAATTTCTGAGTCGTCTAGGCGGCAAGAATCAACCTTCTTAAAGGGGCACAATATGAGCGATATCGCAGATCGTGTTAAGAACATCGTAGTAGAACATCTTGGTGTAGATGCAGATAAGGTTGTTGAGGGCGCAAGCTTCATCGATGATCTTGGCGCAGATAGCCTAGATACAGTGGAATTGGTAATGGCATTTGAAGAAGAGTTTGGTGTCGAGATTCCTGATGATGCTGCCGAACGAATTCTCACTGTGAAAGACGCTGTGTCATTCTTGGAAGAGAGCGCTTCCTAGGTTAGGATGCAAGAATATCTAGCGTAGTCCTGTGCGAATGGGGCTACGTTTTATTGCCTAAACAGATCCGGAGGACAGTCTTGCGTCGTGTTGTTGTTACTGGCATGGGAATGGTTACACCCCTAGGGGTTGGTGTTGACCATAATTGGTCTAATATTATTGCCGGAAACAGTGGTATATCCCGCATCACAAATTTTGATGTATCGGATATATCCTGTCAGATCGCAGGACAAGTTCCCGAAGCAGGTGTCGAAGGCGGATTACAAATGGACGATTTTGTTGATCCACGTGATCAACGCAAACAAGATCGTTTCATACAGTTGGGAATGGTTGCTGCCATCGAAGCTGTTGAAAATTCGGGTTGGATGCCTGAAGACCGTGACGCCCAAAACCGTACTGGCGTCATGATCGGATCAGGTATTGGTGGCCTTGACTCGATTGTCAAAACAGATCAGTTGATGCAGGAAAAAGGACCGCGGCGCATTAGTCCGTTCTTTATCCCATCTGCTCTTATTAATCTTATTTCTGGTTTCGTTTCAATACGATATGGTTTCCGTGGTCCGAATCACGCTGTTGTAACAGCTTGTTCAACTGGTGCGCATGCGATTGGTGATGCCGCACGGATGGTCATGCTTGATGATGCCGATGTCATGATTGCAGGTGGTGCCGAAGCGGCTGTATGCCGGATTGGTATGGCTGGATTTGCGGCTGCCCGCGCATTATCAACAAGCTATAATGATACGCCTGAACTTGGTTCTCGCCCCTGGGATAAAGGTCGTGATGGTTTTGTGATGGGCGAAGGTGCCGGCGTTGTGGTTCTGGAAGAACTGGAACATGCCAAAGCACGTGGCGCGACCATATATGGCGAAATCAAGGGCTATGGCCTTTCAGGTGATGCGCATCATATCACTGCGCCAGCTGAAGATGGTGATGGTGGTTTTCGCGCCATGCAGGCGGCACTAAAGCGCGCAGGTCTTTCAACCAGCGATATTGACTATGTCAACGCGCATGGAACATCAACACCGCTTGGTGATGTTATAGAGGCACGCGCTGTTGCCCGTCTGCTTGGCGATGCGGTCAAGGATATTTCAATGTCATCAACCAAAAGCGCGACAGGTCATCTGCTTGGCGCGGCTGGGGCAATTGAAGCGATTTTCTCGCTAAAGGCTGTGCAAACGGGCGAGGTGCCCCCAACATTGAACTTGAATGATGCCGAAGACGCAGTCGCCAATTTTGATCTGGTGCCACTAAAATCGAAAAAACGCGTCGTGCGTAATGCCATGTCTAATTCATTTGGGTTTGGCGGTACTAATGCGTCGCTCATCATGGGGCAGGTTACCTAATGATACCGACGCCGGTCCGTTGGTTGCTCTGGTCGGTTGTTGTTTGCGGGATCATCATTGCGATTACGACTGGTGGATTATGGACATGGCGTGCGCATGTACTCGAATCGCCGGGGCCACATACCGAAGATGTCCTGTTTGTAGTTGAAGCCGGAAATGGTCATGCGACCTTGCGCTACCGACTAAAAAGCGCAGGCGTGATACATCAAACTTATCATTATGATGCAGCGCGTATTATGGCGGGTGACCAATTTGTACCCAAAGCTGGTGAGTATCTGCTGCCAGCTTCATCAAGCCTGAAAATAGTTATGGATATTCTTCATTCAGGGCGAAGTTTTCAACGGCGCATCACAGTTGTCGAAGGTTTGCGATCATCGGAAGTCGTTGCCCAGATTGCGGCAATGGATATTTTGATAGGTGATATTAAAACTATTCCTGAAGAGGGTAGTTTGTTACCCGAGACTTACTTTTTTACTTATAACACCAAACGTTCAGCGCTTATTGCGCGGATGCAGGATGTGATGGCTATCACATTAGCTGAAGCCTGGGCATCGCGTGCTGACGGATTGCCTTATAATCGTATGGAAGATGCCTTGATCATGGCATCAATCATTGAAAAGGAGTCAAGCAAGGCTAGCGAACGTCGTCTGGTTGCCGCGGTGCTGGTTAATCGGCTGAAAAAAGGTATGCGGCTTCAGTCTGATCCAACAGTTGTGTATGACACTGATCCGAAAATTAGCATGAGCAGGGTCATTACAAAGTCAGATTTAAAACGCAAAACAGTTTGGAATACATATGTCATTAAAGGCTTGCCAAAAACACCAATTGCCAATCCAGGCCGCGACTCTATCCTTGCGGCACTAAATCCAGCCAAAAGTGATTATTTGTATTTTGTATCTGACGGTAAAGGTGGTTTACGATTTGCAAAAACACTAGACGCACATAACCGTAATGTAAGATTATTCAGACAATTCCAACGTGCGGCAAAACAATAAAGCGATAGAACAGGACGTCATTATGGCCAAGCATGAAAAATCAGATATACATAAGAATATCATAGGTCGTCGAGGCTTTATGCTGGTTCTTTCATCCCCATCCGGGGCTGGCAAGACAACTATCGCACGGCGCCTTATTGAAGAAGAAAACAGTCTGGAAATGTCTGTTTCAGCCACGACAAGACCTCGCAGACCTGGCGAGGTAGAAGGTAAGGACTATTATTTTGTTGAGGACGAAGCCTTTCATTTGATGACTAATCGTGGTGAATTTTTAGAGCATGCCAATGTATTCGATCATTATTATGCAACCCCTGCCGCGCCGGTGATGAAGGCTTTGGGCGAGGGACGGGACATTCTGTTTGATATAGACTGGCAAGGAACTCAGCAAATTGCTGATAAAAGCCGTGACGATCTTGTTTCGGTTTTTATTCTACCCCCTTCAACAAAAGATCTGGAAAAACGGTTGCTGAATCGTGCACAGGATAGTGCCGATGTGGTGGCCAAACGCATGGCCAAGGCCGCTGATGAGATCAGCCATTATCGTGAATATGATTATATTCTGGTTAATGAAGATGTCGATCAAGCGATCAGCGAAATTAAAGCGATCATGATTGCCGAAAGGCTGAAACGCGACCGCCAGATTGGTTTAACTGATTTTGTAAAAGAGCTACGAAGCGAAGTTTAGTTAAGCTGAGTTATGTTGATCTGAAGGCGTTGCTTTCATGCAGGTTGGCAAGCTTGCAAAATGACGCGATATCAAGGTCTTGTGGTCGTGCTTCTGGATCAATGTCAGCAGCAATAAGCAGCGCTTCGCCTCCCATTTTTTTCAAGGAACTTCGTAGCATTTTGCGCCTTTGACCAAAAGCATGCCTTGTCACATCTTCAAGGTGTTTTTGACTGCAGGTAAAGCGCGGTGCCGCAAGGGGAACAATGCGCACAACTGACGATGTTATCTTTGGTGCAGGTACGAATGCTTCGGGGGGAATATCGAACAAAATCTCGGCATCGGCAAGCCATCCAGTAAGGATACTTAAACGTCCATAGGCGCTATCGCCAGGCTTGGCTGTTATTCGCAAAGCCACTTCACGCTGGAACATTAATGTCATCGACTCAAAGCGTGTGGCATGTTCTAGCCAGCGAATTAACAATGTTGTAGCGATGTTATAAGGTAGATTGGCAATAATGCGTCGGGGTCCAGGCTCAAGATCCCATATTGGAAAATCCATTGCATCAGCTTCGGTTAGCTCTAGGCGGCCATGCGCGGCCGATAGAAGCGACGCAAGTACATCAGGAGCGCGCCGATCCTTTTCGATAGCAAGGACTTTTGTTGCACCTTCAAGAAGCAAGGCACGTGTTAACCCCCCGGGGCCAGGGCCAATTTCAATTGTGGTACCTGTCAGAGGCGAGGCTGAGCGCGCAATACGACGGGTTAGATTGAGATCGAACAAAAAGTTTTGTCCAAGTGATTTGCGTGCACGCATATCCATCGCACCGACAAGATCGCGCAAAGATGGCAAAGCATCAATTTCGTTGTTGCTGGCGTCTAGGTCAGAGTGATCAAGGATGGCTTTGTTGGATGTGTCATGCATTGCTGGTGGCCTGACTGTCTGCCATTCGGCGCGCTTGAGTAATGGCTGCGATCAGACTGTCTGGCCGGGCAAGACCTTGTCCGGCAATATCAAAGCCGGTGCCGTGATCAGGTGATGTGCGGATAAAATCAAGACCCAAGGTTATATTTACCCCACCATAAAAATCAATTGTTTTTAACGGGATAAGAACCTGATCATGATACATGCCCAAAACAACATCATATTTGGAACGCGCTTCGGGATGGAACAAAGTATCAGCTGGATATGGCCCTGTCACATTTATGTTCTGAGCACGTAGTATAGCAATGGCAGGGGCGATAATTGTGGCATCTTCCTGACCCATGGAACCTTGTTCGCCAGCATGAGGATTAAGGCCGCATACCGCAATATGAGGATCATTGATTTGTTCAAATTGGCGAAGGCTTTTCGCTATCAGGTGGCACGCATCAATAATCGCTTCAGGGGTTATGCGTGACGCAACGTCGGCCAGTGGGATATGAACGGTCAAGGGTACGACACGCAAATTATCACAGGCAAGCATCATTAAAGGTGCGCCTTTATCTGTGGAACATAGGCTACCCAGAAATTCTGTATGACCAGGATAGGTAAAGCCTGCTTCATACAAATTTGCCTTGGCTATGGGGTTGGTCACCATGGCGGCGGCTTGGCCATTTTGGATATATTCGGCGGCGTCTTTAATGGCTTTGATAATCATTGATGCATTGGCTTTTTCGGGAGTGCCCGATTTGGGTGGAACAGCCCATGAGATGGGTAGTACCTGCATTGCGCCACAGTCAGGGTCAAAGGAATCAAGCTGTGGTATCGATATGATTTGAAAATCCATTCCTAGATCACTGGCCAGCGATTGAAGCCTTGCGGCATCTTCAAAAATGACAAAATCTTGACATCCTTGTTGCCATGCTTTCAGCGCAATTTCAGCACCAATGCCCGCAGGATCGCCAGATGTTAGGATGATTGGTTTTTGTATCACAATAGAGCCTCAGTCGATCAGCTCAATTGAAGCTTTGCGCCGAAGACGCAACAGATACCGCTCGCTTAGAGACCCAAAAAGGCGATTGAACTGAACTCGGTAAATTTCATCACGTGTGGGCAAATTCAATTCAGGCTTGAGGCGTTTGCACACCATGAATGATGCAATACCCTCACTAAAAGATAAGGCTTCGCTTGGCTCACCCACATTAAGCACTTTAACCAGATTTTGCATTTGAGGTGCCAACTCGCCCAGACGAAGATCTTCCAGTAGTGGCGCGGTACCAGAACCATATTTTTCGTGAAGCGCAATCATATCATCACAGGCTTGAATGTTGGACACATCACGTTCCAGTCTGGCGGCAGCTTCCAATCTATCAGACTTTGTTGCATCTGCATTTACGGGGAGAATGGCACGAACAAGCCAGATTCTTGATTGTGAAATATCATTAGCACCATTTTTACGGTCGCCAGTTTTTTTGAAAATATAAACAGCACCATCAAGTTGAACTGGATCACTGACCCCATTAACCTCAAGCGGGGCGATGATCGCTTGCAATTTTTCTGGCAGGCGTTCTATTAAAACCCATCCCAAACGCCCACCTTGCTGAGCGGTGCCAGCGGCAGAATATTGCTGGGCAATGGCATTAAAATCAGCTCCCTTTTTTACAGCGCTGACCATTTCTGAAGCCAGTGTCATTGTGGCTGCCAATGGACGATTTGGCTCAGGTGCCAGAACAATTTCACTTATATTGACCTGTGGCTGAGACGCGTCAGCTGTAATGCGTTCAAGTTCGGCATCAATCTTGTTGTCGATATCTGCGAATTTGTCAGCAAACTTGTCCTGTAAATAACCGCTCCAGATAAGGTCAGTGGCAAATTTGGTTTTGACAGAGTCATAATTCAGGTTCATGCGTCTTAGCGCGGCTGATCCTGTCTCGTCGTCAGATGAAAATGATTGTTCTATCAGATTAGCGGCTGGGCCATCGGCTTGCTGTCTAACTGAGGCATTTGTCGTCAGGGCAACTTGCATCTTCAACGTATCATCAACAAGCATCTGCAAAGCATCCTTGCGAATTTGCTTTTCGATGTTTTCTGTTTCCGGAAGGTTGGTCACTGCTTTCAGAAATCTGGCACGTTGATCAACATCATAATTTGTGATTGGTTTTCCATTTACCTTTGCAACTATTTTCAAGTTTGCATAAGCGCTGAATCCTCCCCACGTCATCATGCCAAAAAGCAAGACAGATGCAGTTATGATTCGGATTAATGAAGTTTGTTTCATCAAATTTTCCAGTCAGTTTTCATCAAGACGTGCCAGCATAATAGACCCAATAAGAAATACAGATATTGCCGGCGTCCAGCCAGCGACCACAGCGGGAACAGTCAATGAGGTTCCCATAACGTGCATAAGATAACTAAAAATAAAAATGCATGTTGCGATTCCAAGGCCCTTTATTATCAATTTCATCTGTCGTCCGCGGTTTATTGAACGAAAGGTGATACGCGTAGCTATCATCGAAATGCCCACTAACAGAAGCGGAAACGCCAAAATCTTGTTAAAATGAATTTCATGATTGATTGTTGGTAAGCCTGCTCGTTCTAAAACATTAATAAAATGGGGTAACGCATAAACTGAGATTGAATGAGGAGACTGGCCAGATCGTGACAGATCAACAGCGCCCAAATTGGTTGGAATGATGAATGTGCCAAGATCGGCATTTAAGCCATCACTATCCCATTTTGTGCCATCGTTAACTTCCCATCCCATCTGGGTCAATTGCATTGACTGGGCTTCTACGCGCCAATTTAGTTCAAACCCATTAACAAAACTATATATTGTGGGGTTACTAATTTGCGCTGTTTTCATATTCAACGCATCTCCATTGATGATAATTTTCACATCATCCTGCATATCACGAAGCCAAATGCCACTTTCTGATATTGTTAAATTATTTGATGTATCTCCACTAAGCGTCGCCATTTGGCTATCATATCGTTTCGATGTTACAGCCCCAATCGGATTTATCACCATAACAAACAAAATGCCGATACCAAGTGCCGAGACTAGCACAGGGCTTAATGACAGCCATATGGATTGCCCAAACCCCCGTGTCACAATGAATTCGTTTGATTTATTCCAAGCATTAAAGCACAGCATCGTTCCAATAAGCACGGCAAATGGTAAAATTACCTCAATGATATTTGGCAGATTTAGTATTGCCAGCACAGGCACGCTGATTTCTTGAACATCGGATTTGTTCACGCTTTTCTGGCGCATAAGTTCGACGCTCTGGATAACGCTTATTATGATGGTGAGGCCAAAAAGACACAGTAAAATCCATCGAGTATAATAGGATGCAAAATAGCGGAATAATGTACCGAAAATAAAAAATGGATTCATGTTTTACACATTACTCCCATATTTTACTGGTCTGATTAGGACAAAACCACAAATAATGATTGGTAATATGGATATAGCGTGAACAGACATCCATAATTGCGGCATTGTTATTGTCCAGCTTCGGGCAAGAATCAGCCCGACAATCAGTCCAAGACAGCAACTGATATTTATCAAAGACCGCCGTAACCAAAGATCGCGTCGCAGCTGCCTATGTAACGTGATAGTAATCACCGTCATAACAAGGGCTAATGCCAGTAGCGGCGAGGCAATGCGATAATGTCCTTCGGCAACTCTTTGAAATGCATATTCTGGATAGGGTGATTTTTCAACATCAAGCAGGTTGGTTATGCTGTCCTCATTCATGTCGTTTGCGACACGTTCACTTGGTTTTTTTTCGTTTGTCGTAAGTGCAAGCGAATGCGTTTCAAACAATAGCAAAGCACCTGATTCGCCGTCACTATTCACCTCTGAACGCTGACCATTTGCCAGAATTAACGTTGGACGATTGTCTTCACCTACAAATTTTCCATTTTTGGCAGTCAGGATGATTGTCCTATCAACCGTTCGGGTGTCTTGAATGAATACATCATTTACAACGTTATTTTCACTGCGAGAGCCGATAAACATTGTTAATCCAGGTACCACCTCGGTAAATACACCATCCTGTAAAAGAATGACGGGTATGCCATTTCGAAGATTAAATTGTAGATCTTTGTAGGTGCCAAACGAAGTTGGCAGCAAAAACACAGAATTAAAATAAAGAAAGCTGGTCAGCAAAACACCCAAAGCAATAGGTGCTTTGGCAAGTTGTGCTGAGCTGAGACCGACCGCTTGCATGACAGTCAGTTCACGATCGGCAAGTATGCGGTGGAACACCCAGTTTACAGCGATGAAACCGGCGATTGGTAGGGCGATTGTTAACCATAAAGGAATGACGGTGATCGACATCAGCAGAAAATCAAAAATGGGTGCGCCCTTATTCACAACAAGCTCAAGCAACTTGATCGTTTGGAACAACCACATGATTCCAATTAGCACCATTGAAATGATGCAAGTGGCACGAAACAGCTGGTTGAAAATATAGATATTAAACTGCATGATAGGGCGATTCCTCATTTATAGTCTAAATACCACATACGCCAACGAAAACGCAAAAAATATGACGCTCTTACAATTCAAAAATGATGATATATATCCAATGATATGTGATATCTATTCGTTACCGAAGCCATTAAAATGTTCCATGCAAATTTTAGCCAAAACAAGAGGTTTTTATGACCAGTAAATTGAAGCTTAGTTTTTCCAATGATGCCCCAAAGGGTGATTGCATAACTATATGTCTTATTTCTGAAGATAGCGTAATTATCCCAACGCTTGATAAAGATGTTGCGGCTCAAGTGATTGCAAAGATGGCAAGCGCGCAATTCACCGGCAAAAAGGGAACAAGCCTAAGCTTGTATCTTGACGAAGGCACCTATTTACTTGTTGGTGTTGGTGAGACCGTTAAGGCTGGAATTCATGCCGAGACTGTTGGCGGTAAATTATTTACCGCACTTGCGGCAACACCGCAAAAACGTGGCTGGCTCCCCCCACATAAATTTGCCGATGAAGTGGCTGGTGACATTATCTTTGGTGTTGAGCTTGCCGCTTATCATTTCGAACAGTATTTTACCGAAACCGACAGTGTTGAAGCGTCTGTTCAGCTAGTAGTCTCAAATGAATTTATCACCGAAGATGATCGTGTTCTTGCTGACCGACAAGCACTTGCTAAGGGTGTGGCGCTTGCTCGTGATCTTATTTTTGAACCAGCCAACAAACTCTATCCTGAAGCGTTTGCAGATCGGTGCGCAAGCTTATCCTCGTTAGGTCTTGAAGTGGAGGTTCTTGACGAGGCTGATATGGAAGCGCTTGGCATGGGTGCGCTACTTGGTGTTGGTCAGGGATCGCGTCGTGAATCACGTATGGTCGTGATGAATTGGCGTGGCGGTAAAGATGAAGCCCCGCTTGCACTTGTTGGAAAAGGTGTTACCTTTGATACAGGCGGTATTTCGCTTAAGCCTGCTAAAGGCATGGAAGACATGAAATGGGATATGGGCGGTGCAGCAGCTGTAACAGGGGCTATGGCGGCTATTGCAGGCCGTAAGGTTAAACGGAATGTTGTGGGCGTTATTGGGCTGGTTGAAAATATGCCTGATGGAAACGCACAACGTCCTGGTGACGTCGTTACGGCCATGTCAGGCAAAACAATCGAAGTTATCAATACCGATGCAGAAGGTCGCTTGGTACTTGCCGATGCATTGCACTATACTGAAACACGTTTTGAACCAGCCATGATGGTTAATCTGGCAACTTTAACTGGGGCTATTATTGTTTCGCTAGGCAAGGAATATGGTGGCTTGTTCAGCAATAGTGATGAGCTGGCTGCGCAATTGACACAGGCTGGCATGGCAACCGAAGAAAAGCTGTGGCGCATGCCCATGGGCAAGGCCTATGACAAAATGTTGAAATCACATATTGCGGATATGAAGAATATTGGTGGCCCTTATGGTGGGTCGATCACGGCGGCTTGTTTCCTTGAACGCTTTGTTTCCAAAACCCCTTGGGCGCATTTGGATATTGCGGGTAAGGCGTGGTCAGATAAAGCATCGGCGACAGTACCAAAAGGCGGTACCGGCTTTGGTGTTAGATTGTTAAACCGTCTTGTCGATAACTGGACACCAGCTCATATCACAACCAATGACAACTAGAACCCAAGGGTGAAATAGCAAAGCTATCGGGTGGTATTACGGCTAATGAGTCAAATCGATTTTTATCATCTTACCAAAACGGAACTGAAAACGGTTTTGTTGATGTTGCTGAAAAAAACACTGGCAGCGGGAAAAAAGGCGTTAGTCTTATGCCCTCAGCCAGCGGCATCAGCACTTGATACAGATTTATGGACACGAGAACCAGATTCATGGTTTGCACACGGTCTAGATGATGCAGATGGTCAGGATGTAGCTAGAATCTGGATTTCAACTGATATGGCAGTTAATCCGATTAAGGCAGAATTTGCCTTTTTGCTGCATGGCAGTGTGCCCGCTGATATTGGTCAGTTTGAAAGGGTTTTTAACTTGTTTGATGGTCGATCTGAGGCACAGATACAGCAAGCGCGTGATCATTGGAAAAGCTGGGGTGATCTTGGCCTGGCCGAACGTGGTTACTTTGCCGAAACCGAAGATGGAAGATGGGAAAAAAAGGCCTAAATTTAATTGTGAAATAAATGCATGAAGTTATGACTTGTGCCAAACGGTCTGCTCTTGTATTGAAGCCCAACATTCCATTTTAGCTGATATCAGAGGATCGCAACATGGCACTCGAAAGAACTTTTTCTATTATCAAACCTGACGCAACACGCCGCAATTTAACAGGCCAAGTCAATGCCCGCCTTGAAGCTGCAGGCCTTCGCATTGTCGCTCAAAAACGTGTCCTTCTAAGTGACCGTGAAGCCAAAGAATTCTATTCGGTTCATGCTGAGCGCCCGTTTTACAATGATCTGGTGTCATTCATGACATCTGGTCCTGTTGTTCTTCAGGTTCTTGAAGGTGAAAATGCAATTGCCAAAAATCGTGAGACAATGGGCGCCACAAACCCAGCTGATGCAGCCGATGGCACAATTCGCAAGGATTTCGCTGAGTCAATTGAAGCCAATTCAGTGCATGGATCTGACAGCCCAGAAAACGCGGCTATTGAAATCGCATATTTCTTTGCTGGTTCAGAAATCACTGGGTAAATGCGGAAGCCGCAAAGGCAAAAAAATAGATTCGAATCACAAAGGCGGGGCAAAACCCCGCCTTTTGTATGCCGATAAATTTTAACCGGACGAAGCGAGCCTACTAAAGTAGGGTAGCAGCCATGGCTATAAGCACGACAATGACCAAACCGATAACGATCTTTGATGCTGTCATAAAACCGTTATAGATCGCTAAATGCGATTTGGCCTGCTTGTCAAAATCTGAGGTATCCATCTTATCTCTCCCACTTTACGCATCACATTTAATATTATTTTCTATTTTATGGCCTATGCCATAGCAAAAATCAATCCGCCATTATGGCCAAATTAATGAAGCTTCAAGTTGCGCACGCTTTGATGGAGCAAGACGGTTCAGGGCAGATTGTCTGGCATGCCATATTACATCTGATCTGGTGATTTCAAGGTCACCATGAGCAAGGCTGCTGAGTACAAATGGATATAAGAGATGTTCCAGCACCAAGACACGTGCGGCTAATGTTGTAGCTGTATCCGCAGATTTTATATCAAGTGCTGCTTGTAGAATCGTAGGGCCATCATCAAGTCGCTCGGAAACGATATGAACGGTAACACCATGCTGTTTTACACCGTCAGCAAGCGCGCGTTCATGTGTATGAAGCCCTTTATAGGCAGGTAAAAGTGATGGATGGATATTCAGAATTCGGGGTGCAAACCGCGTCACGAACGTGGTTCCAATAAGGGCCATATATCCGGCCATGAAAATATAATCAGGGGCAACATCGTCAAGAACAGCGCACATGGCTAGATCGTGGTCTTCGCGTGATGCAAAATCCAAGCGGTTTACAATTTTGGTTGGAATGCCTTGGGCTGCGGCACTATCAATACCGACGCATGGTGTGTTAGCGGCAACCAGACAAACGGAACTGTGCGCTTTTGCTACAATATCGTCAACCAGCGCTTGCATATTGCTACCACGCCCAGAAATCAATATGGCGACTCGGGTCATGGATTTAACTATTTGCCATGCCAGTGATGGCTATTATTCAATACCACCGGAGTTGAACCGTTACGTGGGCGCAAGGTGCCTATAATGGTGGCGTTTGGTTCACTGTCTGCATGTAAACTGGCCAGCATTGTTTCGGCCTTGTCCGGGCTGGTGAAAATAATCAGGCCAATCCCACAATTAAAGGTGCGCGCCATTTCATGCAATTCCATATTGCCGCCATCACGAAGCCAGCCAAAAACAGGCGGCAAGTCATAAAGGGCACAATCGATATCAAAAGTCAGTCCATCGTCATATACGCGCGGTGGATTTTCAATCAGCCCACCACCGGTAACATGCACAATGCCCGAAACGCCGCCATGGGCAAGCGCGGTTTTGGCGGCTTTTTGATAAATACGTGTGGGGGTGATCAAAACTTCGCCAAGTGACTGTGTTGGGTCGAATGGTGCAGGCGCAGATAAATCCGCACCAGTTACGTCAATAATTTTTCTTACTAGCGAAAATCCATTTGAATGGACGCCTGAGGACGGAATGGCAATCGCAATATCACCAGCTTTGGGTTGACCAGGTGCTAGCAAGGTGCCACGTTCGGCCGCGCCAACACAGAACCCTGCTAGGTCATAACTGCCAGCGCCATAAAGCCCCGGCATTTCAGCTGTTTCACCACCAATTAGCGCACAGTCAGATTCTATACAACCATCGGCAATGCCAGCAATGACATCAGCCGCTACATCGGTCTCTAGCTTTCCAGTTGCAAAATAGTCCAAGAAGAACAATGGCATGGCGCCTTGTGCTAGAATGTCGTTTGCGCACATGGCAACCAGGTCAATACCAAGGCCACGATGCATATTCACCGCTTTAGCAAGCTCTAGCTTGGTGCCGACACCATCGGTGGCCGCTACCAAAACAGGGTCTAAAAAGCCTGCAGCTTTCAGATCAAATAGGCCGCCAAACCCGCCAAGATCGGCCTCGGCACCGCTTCGCCTTGTCCGTTTTGCATGCGGGGCGATATTACGCACAAGCGCATCACCAGCATCTATATCGACGCCTGCATCTTTGTAGCTTAGCGAATTTGTGTGGTTTTCTTGGTTAGACATGCTGGTCTCGGCGTATTTGAGTGATATAAGAAGTATAGTCTTTTATGTATCAGGATCATAGGCGTTGAACGTATGTCTGTAACGTTATTTTCATTTTTACGTCTTCGGGTGGACGTTTGCCGGTATCTAGTTTCTGCTTTTTGCTCCCGATACAGCTATATCTTGGTTCTGAGTCTGCTTTTTCCAATGGTCGCTCAGGCGTCTGACCGTTGTGTTGAACCTGTTTTTGGTGCGGCTAACATAGATATAGACCAAACTGCCGATAATGCGAATGATGCCCGCACAAAGGGTGTGCGCCTTGCTGCAGAACAGGCGTTTGCGATCGTGCTTGATCGGCTTTTGATGGCGCCAGAACGACGCGATATCTTTTTACAAAAGCATGACCTTGATGAATTCACAGATTTTGTTCATATCATTGAAGAAAACAATCTACCCAAACGCTATATCGGTCGTTTTGATTTCTGTTTTGATGCTCAGCGCCTTCGTGCCGCCTTAAAACAAGCTAATTTGCGTTGGTCTGAGTTACAAAGCCCACCGATTCTCGTTGTGCCTGTCTGGAATGGCACAGATGGGGCAAGAGCATGGCAATTGGAAAACAAGTGGATTGGTGAATGGCATCAATTTGTTGGAAATAATACAGGTCTTGTTACTTACCGTATTCTGCAACCAACATTGTATCGTGAACGCAGGTTACGAGCCGAAGACCTGTATGCAGCCAACCAGCAAGATTTGGCTAGCGCCGCTATACTTGCCGAATCACAGCAGGTGCTTTTGGTTATCGCCAATGAGGATTATGAAGGCAGTACCCGCTTGGTGGACGTGTTGGCTGACTTGTATGATCGCGATGGCAATTATTTGTCCGCAGTTTATAAACATGGCAAATCGGCAATTGGCAAAGTTGCTGGCAAAAATGATCTCGGTACGATTGTTAATCGACATATTGTTGATATTTCCAAATCAATGGAAGAAGGGTGGCATGCCGCCAATTTGATGGGTGATCCGGTGTCAAGTCGGCTGACTGTTGAGGTGCCAATTGAAACTTTGGCTGAATGGGCATCACGTCTGGAAACGTTACGCGCGATTGCGGTTATTGATAAAATGGAAATTCATAAACTAGATGTGTCATCCGCGATTATATCCTTGCGTCTTGTCGGGCCTGTAACAGCCCTTGAAAATGCTCTGGCTGTTCATAATCTGCGTTTGATAATTAAGGATGATAGCCTGCCTGTACTGACCGTGACGCAGGGCAATTAGGATTTACAATGAAACAAATTCCAATGGATCTGTCCTTTCGATCAGCGCAAGGACGTGACAATTTTTTTATCAGTTCAAGCAATCAGCTTGCTGCTGACTGGATTGATCGCTGGCCTGATTGGCCGGGGCAGATACAGGGATTGAACATTGTTGGTGGTTCTGGATCAGGCAAATCGCATCTTGCGGCTGTCTGGCAGGAACAATCTGGCGCGGCGATAATATCAAACCCTGACGGTGATATGGTTCATAGTTCAGCTGAAAAAAGCGGTAAAGCACCATGTTTTATTCTTGATAATCTGACACCAGAGACTGTTGATGACGAGGCATTGTTCCATTTTTTGAACGCAATCAAGTCGGTTCAGGGTTCATTATTGATTTTGTCGCATTTGCCAGTTGCCCAAATGGCATGGACACTTGCTGATTTAATTTCGCGTTTAAAAGCTATCAATGTTGCACAGATTGAATTGCCTGATGATATGATATTATTTGTGCTTCTGGAAAAATACTTTGCCGAACGACAACTTGTCGCGCCGCATAATATGCTTCACTATATTGTTAGTCGGATGGATCGGTCTTTCAGTGCAGTAAACCAGATTGGGGCTGCATTGGACCATGAAGCACTCGCCAGCAAAAA
>NZ_CAXBVX010000030.1:0-20101 GCF_963979125.1 uncultured Candidatus Puniceispirillum sp. | reverse complement strand
TTTATTGTGTAAAGAGGCAAGTTCCTGTTCGAGGGCGACGATTGATGCGCTGGTGCCCGAAATATTGCGGGTGCCACCAGCGCCAGTGCCATGCTGACCAGCTGCGTCTTGCAGGGCGGCGATCACGTCGGGATGATGCCCCATGCCAATGTAATCATTTGAACACCAAACAGTGACATCGCGTTTGCCATCTGGCGCGTTCCAGACAGCCTTTGGATGGGCGCCGACAATGCGCTCTAGCTCAACGAAGTGACGATACCGATTTTCGGCCACTAGTTGATTCAGCTTGCTTTTAAACACATCGCGGTAATTCAACTGCCGTCTCCAGCCTAACAGGGTGCCTTAATGCCCTCTGTTGCGTTTGGTGGCGTTCTAAGCTTAGGGCTATTAACCAATGGTTGCTAACCTTCGCGCAAACGCGGTTAATATAACGAAACACGGAACCAAAACATCAAAGACAAACGAACGCTTCTTAGATAGTCATTAGGGATGTGATATCGCGAAATATCACATCCGTATAGAGGTTAGTTAGCTGTTGGGTTATTCTGCCGCAGCTTCGACCACTGTTTCAAGCCTTGCGGCCGAAAATTTCAATTCGGGGATCTTGCCATATGGGTCAAGCGCTGGATTCGTCAGCATGTTGGCAGGGGCTTCGTTAAAGCAGAAAGGAACGAAGATCATACCCGCAGGCAGTTTCGGATCAACCCGGGCAGCCAGCGCAATTTCACCACGGCGGGTCACGACGCGGATCAAATCACCTGCCGATACCTGTAATGACTGTAAATCAGCTGGCGATACATGCACTTCTGGCTCTGGCTCAAGCGCGTCAAGAACCGTTGCCCGACGTGTCATGGAACCTGTATGCCAATGTTCCAGCAAACGACCCGTTGACATAACAAGCGGAAATTCGGAATCTGGCATTTCGTCAGGCGGAAGCACATCTGCTGGTGTCATTCGTCCACGACCCGAGGCAGTTGGGAACCCATCTCCAAAGATCACATCCTTGCCGACGCTGTTTTCGTCAGCACAAGGGTATGTCACAGCATCTTCTTTAAGCAGACGATCCCATGTAATGCCAGTTAAAGACGGCATAACCATGCGCATTTCACCAAAGATGTCACGCGCGTGCGTATAGCTCCAGCTTAGCCCCATACGGTTGGCAAGTTCCTGAATAATCCACCAGTCCTGCTGGGCGTCGCCTGGTGGGTCGATCGCTTGGCGTCCCATCTGGACACGGCGGTCAGTGTTCGTAAAGGTGCCGTTCTTTTCCGGAAAGGCCGAAGCAGGCAAGATCACATCGGCAAAAGCGGCAGTTTCGGTCATGAAAATATCCTGAACAACCAGAATATCAAGTTTCGCAAGGGCAGCACGTGCATGTGTTTGATCAGGATCCGACATAGCCGGATTTTCGCCCATCACATACATGGCCTTGATGTCACCATTATAGGCCGCATCCGTAATTTCAACGACTGTAAGGCCTTTTTCCGGATCAAGCTTGGCATCCCATAGGGCTTCATATTTTGCCCGAATTTCAGGATCGCCAACAGGCTTGTAATCGGGGAAGAACATAGGGATCAAACCTGCATCAGATGCACCTTGAACGTTGTTCTGGCCACGAAGCGGGTGCAATCCAGCGCCAGGCTTGCCGACATTGCCTGTCAATAACGCCAATGAAATCAGACAACGCGAATTGTCGGTGCCATGCGTATGCTGGGAAATGCCCATGCCCCAGAAAATCATCGCGGCTTTGGCATTGGCATAGCCACGTGCAACGTCGCGGATCGTATCAGGCGCAATGCCGCAAATTGCCGACATGGCTTCGGGGGTTGATGTTGCGGTGCGGGCTTTTAGGTCTTCAAAGCCTTCGGTTTGGTTTTTGACGTAATCATGATCGTACAGGCCTTCATCGATAATCACATGAATCAGCCCGTTCAAAAGCGCCACATCAGTGCCAGGCACAAAATTGAGCGATTCTTCGGCATAGCGATCAAGTGCCTGACCACGTGGGTCCATCACATAAAGTTTGGCACCGCTTTGGGCTGCGTTCTTGATAAAGGTTGCGGCAACCGGGTGGTTCACTGTCGGGTTTGACCCGATGACGATAATGGCGTCTGAATTACGACATTCGGAAAATGATGCTGTTACAGCACCAGAACCAATATTTTCCAGCAAGGCCGCCACAGATGATGCGTGACATAGACGTGTACAATGATCAACATTGTTGGTCTTGAAGCCAGTACGGACAAGCTTTTGTACCAGATAAGCCTCTTCGTTACTGCCTTTGGCCGAGCCAAAGCCCGACATGGCAGAAGGGCCATAGGTATCGCGCACATGGTTTAGTTTGCCAGCCGCAAGATCAAGAGCTTCTTCCCATGATGCCTCGCGGAAATGGGTAAGTGGGTTGCTGGCATCAAACGGCAGGGAGTCTGTTTTGGCAACATCATCACGCCGGATCAGTGGCTTTGTTAGGCGTTCAGGATTGGCAACATAGTCAAAACCATAGCGCCCTTTTACACAAAGGCGGCTTTTATTCGCAGGGCCTTCACGACCCGAAACAGCAACGATTTTTTCGTCTTTAATGTTGAATGTCAGCTGACAGCCAACGCCGCAATAAGGGCAAACAGAGTCAACATGCCGGTCAGGGGTGATTGCCAGTTTTTGGCTGTCATCCAGCAAGGTTTTCGGCATCAAGGCACCTGTTGGGCAGGCCTGAACACATTCGCCGCACCCAACGCATGTGCTGGCACCCATATCATCGCCAAAATCAAAGACGATATGCGCATCAGCACCGCGACCAGCAAGGCCGATCACATCATTGACCTGAACTTCACGGCAGGCACGTACGCATAGACCACATTGGATACATGCGTCCATATTCACGGCAATAGCTGGATGCGAACTGTCAGGCTCGGCAGACATGCGCGCGGGAAAACGCCCGCTTTCCACATTTTGCGTTTCAGCATATTTCCATAATTCAGAGTCGGGATCATGCGCGGCTTCGCGCGTAGGCTGATCGGACACCAGCAATTCCATGACCATTTTACGTGCGGTGGTAGCGCGGTGGTTCTGGCTGTTTACAACCATGCCTTCGCTTGGGGCGCGGATACATGATGCCGCTAGCACACGTTCGCCCTCAATTTCCACCATACAAGCACGGCAATTACCATCGGGACGATAGCCATCGTCATCTTTGTAGCATAAATGCGGAATGTCGGTACCAAGGCGGGCCGCAGCCTGCCATATGGTTTCGCCAGCTTCGGCGGTGACATCCTTGCCATCAAGAGTAAATTTAATCGGTGTTGTCGTGTCGGTCATCGTTGTATCTTTCACGTAAATCTGAGTAGCTAGCAATGGCGCTTACGATTGAGTTTCGATTTTATCACTATTTCACAATGTCTTCAGGGAAATGTTTCATCACACTTGTCAGAGGGTTGGACGCTGCCTGCCCAAGACCACAAATGCTGGCATCTCCCATGGCGATGGATAGCTCACCAAGCAAATTGACATCAGGGTTTGCGCTTTGCATCAATGTGACAGCCTTTTCGGTACCATTACGGCAAGGGGTGCATTGTCCACAGCTTTCATGCGCAAAGAATTTCAGCAGATTGGTCGCAGCATCCCACATATTATCTTGATCGGATAGAACAACGACAGCATGTGAGCCTACAAAACAGCCTTCCTCGGCAAGGGCGCCACCAAAATCAAGTGGAATATCACCTTTGCTGGCAGGCAGAATACCACCTGAAGCACCGCCAGGCAGATAGCCTTTGAAACTATGACCTTCGGCCATGCCGCCACATAAAGCAATCAATTCCGAAACGGTTGATCCGGCAGGTGCCATAATGACCCCGGGCTTGGCAACACGTCCAGATACTGAATAACTGCGTGGCCCCGGATGGCCATCTTTACCTTGATCGTTGAACCAGTCAGCGCCTTGTTCGACAATATCGCGGATCCAGTAAAGTGTTTCGACATTATTGACCAAGGTCGGGCGGTCAAAGATGCCTTTTTCGGCAACGAATGGCGGGCGGTGGCGCGGCAGGCCGCGCTTGCCTTCGATTGATTCGATCATGGCTGATTCTTCGCCGCAGATATAGGCACCAGCACCGCGACGCAAATGTAATTGCGTATGATCAGCTAGACCAGCCGCCTCAACCGCTGCCAGTTCTTCTTTCAGCAAGGCAATGATTTCCGGATATTCGTCACGCATATAGATATAGCAGGCATCAATACCAACAACCTTGGTCGCGATCAGAATGCCTTCGATCATGCGATGCGGATCATTCGATAGATATAAGCGATCCTTGAAAGTGCCTGGTTCGCCTTCGTCACCATTGACCGCCATCAGTCGGGGGCCAGGCTGACCTGATACAATCCGCCATTTGCGTCCAGTCGGGAAGCCCGCACCGCCAAGGCCACGCAAGGCTGCATCATCAAGAACCGACAATACATCTTCGGCATTCTTTTTGCCGGAAAGCAGGGCTTTGAGCAGGCTGTAGCCACCATCGGCAACATAGGCATCGAAACGACGCGCCGTGGCTGGAATTTCGGGATGACCATCTTCTTCGACATCTTTGAGCGCGTCAAAGCTGGCATGTTCGATAAGTTTATGACCTATCGCCGCCGCCGGCGCCTTGTCACAGGCGCCAATGCAAGGTGCGGGAACAAAGCGCACCTTGTCACTGGCATAGGGTTGAAGCTTTTCAAGCATGGTTTCACCGCCAACCATCATGCAGGATAGCGATGTGCAAACACGCACCGTGCATTGTGGGGGGGCTGTTTCGTCTTCTTTGACCAGATCAAAATGATCGTAGAAACTGGCGACTTCCCAGACTTCGGCCATGGGAATGCGCATGATATGAGCAAGCGCAGCCAAATGACGGGCAGAGAGGTGCTTTTGGTTATCTTGGATCATATGCAGATATTCAATCAGCATATCGCGGGCTGGCTCAATATTGCCAAGCAGGGCGCGCACTTCATCAAGGGCAATAGGGTCAAGCATACGGCCTTTTGGTTTGTATCTTCCCTTGCCGCGGCTTGGTGCGCCAGCACTGCTGAAATCGTCGGACTTGTCGCGACCGGTGTTCGGTAAATTATCCACCAGTATTCCTCCCATGAAAGAGCCATATAATTAAGCTATGACTTATTATTCGTAACAACATGCAAAACGAATGTCTTTACAAACATTAGCTATGAACTGATAGGGGGCGTCATGTTTTTTTCAGATGCAACAAGCAGATCCACATGGACACAATTTATTAGCTGCTTGCCAACATGTTCGAAGTTCACTGTTACGTTCATTCCGACAATCGATTGCACCTGGCCTATGCCCCAATCGGGACAATCTGGGTGCGTCACAAAATCCCCAAGTTCAAAATACAGCATGTTCTCACCATGGATTTGTGTAATCTGTTCCGGCCAAGTCCGACATTAACATAAATACGACAGGCGTTAAATGTCCATCAGTGTTGCCAAAGAAAAGGCGAAACAACCGGGCGAAACAACAGGGACATATGGGGTTGTGATGCGGTACTGAAAATGGCCAGCATTAAGCTGGCCATTCAGGGAGAGACAGTCGGTTTGCCACATCTGATTTAACGAAACATTTACGAAGACTAATTTTGCGTTCTAAGCGATGTTAACAAAACGTGAAGTTCGTAAACGATGGATGTTATCGTTTGTGACCTAGATTGATTGTTCGGCAACTTCGAAATCTGGGATTTCACGCAGGATATATCCCTGACCCCAGACAGTATCGATATTCAACCCCGAGGCGCCCGCATTTTCGAGTTTGCGACGCAGTTTGCACATGAATACATCAATGATCTTTGGTTCAGGTTCATCAATGCCGCCATATAGGTGATTCAAAAAAGCGTCTTTGCTCAGCACCGAACCTTTGCGTAAGGCCAGAAATTCGACAATGCGGAATTCCTTGGCAGTCAGGTTCAAACGCTCGTCACCGATCTTGGCGTAATTACGGCTGAGATCAACAACGAGGTTGCCCGCCGTGACAACGGCCGAACTATGTCCATTTGTGCGGCGGATAATCGCATCCAGATTGGCCATCAGCTCATATCTATCAAAGGGCTTGGTCAGGTAACCATCAGCACCAGCACCAAGTGCCGCGATCTTGTCATCAATGCCGCTATTGCCGGAAACAACAAGAATTGGCATTGGCAAATGGTGCTTGCGGATCAGGCGGGCAAGCCGGGTGCCGTTGCCATCGGGAAGGTTGATGTCTAGCAACACGGCATCAATGCGATTATGCCTTAACTCAGCAAGAGATGCTTCAATTGTATGCGCTACAGTACTAAAGTGTCCCGCTTCTTCAAGGGTCATGCCGATCACATCTGCAATAACTGGATCATCTTCAACAATAAGAATATTCATCGATACCTCTTTCCTTAATTGCGTGCCCTAAATGAGGGCAAAAATTGCGGCACAACTGGCCGCCACATGTAAGTTCGAAGGTGAAAAGACAGAACTCGTATAACAAAACAAAAATTCACACGAACATTGGCTTAGTGCAAAAGTTAAAAGATCGTGAACAAGATCGCAAATCACATATGCGTGATTAACTTTTTAACAATGATTTTCAATGGTTAACAATGCTAGGGGGCCAAAAACAGTCAAAAAATATACTTGCTTGGCGCTAAAAATCGGTGTAGGTGAAGGGCAAATTTTGGTCTGTTGAATTCACATCGCCGGGCTTATTAGCTTGATTAGATAAAGCCTGAAAAAACTAATATCGACGAATAGGGTATAGACATGGCTTCGACCACATCAAAAACGAAATCTAATTCAGAATCAGCATCGCCTGTTCTGTTGCCCGAAGGGTACAGACCCAGCGATAGCGAAGAATTCATGAATCCCATGCAGTTACTTTATTTTCGTAAAAAGCTGGAAGATTGGCGTGCCGAACTAATTGACGAGGCGGGTGCCACTATTTCGGGTCTGTCGCAGGAAAATCTGCATCAGCCTGATCAAATGGATCGCGCACAAATTGAAAGCAATGCCGCGCTTGATCTGCGAACACGTGATCGCGAACGTAAATTACTTCAGAAAATCGAAGCGGCCTTGCGCCGGATTGATGATGGCAGCTATGGCTATTGTGTTGATACTGACGAACCAATTAATCTGCGCCGACTGGAAGCGCGCCCGATTGCCTCGCTTAGTTTGCATGCGCAAGAACAACATGAACGTATGGAACGTGTGCATCGCGACGATTAGCGTTTCAGCCGTTTACCTCAATATATAAATATCTGATCCATGTTATTTGTTTGGATGGTGGTCGTAGGTTGCTTTCGTTCTGGATGACGCGCGACGCTTATGGGGCGTGCTTAACATTATCCACTACAATAATGTGACGCCTATTCGTGTTTTCTTTATGCGCATTTTCTGTGCGTGAAAACAATTTCTGGGCTTTTTACAATGCTTTTCTAGTAAAAAGAGAACAAAAAGTGAAAATGTGCTTGAAATAAGAACAAAAACAGTACAAAATGATTTCATGATGAATTTTTAACCCGTGATGTCAAAAGGTTCGTTGAACCGTCATTTGGACATGGACAGTCCCGGGAAGCTATGCAACATGGAGGCATGATATGGCTGGTGTAGTGGTGGATATGAAAATGAAGAATAACGACAAAAATCAAGCGCTGGAAGCGGCAATCGGACAGATTGAAAAGGCGTTTGGCAAAGGCTCGGTGATGAAACTTGGCCAGCGAGAATCGGCAGTTGATGTTCAATCAATATCAACGGGCTCGCTGGGGCTTGATATTGGTCTTGGCATCGGCGGCTTTCCAAAAGGGCGTGTTGTCGAAATTTACGGCCCCGAATCATCCGGCAAGACAACTTTGGCGCTACATGCGGTTGCCGAAGCCCAGAAAGAAGGCGGTAATTGTGCGTTTGTTGATGCCGAGCATGCGCTTGATCCGTCCTATGCAAAAAAGCTGGGCGTCAATATTGATGATTTGCTTATCTCACAGCCCGATGCTGGCGAACAGGCGCTGGAAATTGCTGATACGCTGGTACGGTCAGGGGCTATTGATGTTCTGGTTGTTGATTCGGTGGCGGCATTGGTGCCTCGCGCGGAACTAGAAGGTGAGATGGGCGACCATCATGTCGGTTTGCATGCTCGCCTGATGAGTCAGGCTTTGCGTAAACTGACCTCGTCAATTGCGCGGTCTAACTGTCTGGTCATTTTCATTAACCAGATTCGTCTGAAAATTGGGGTGATGTTTGGCAATCCCGAAACGACCACTGGCGGTAACGCGCTCAAGTTCTATGCTTCGGTTCGTCTTGATATTCGGCGTATCGGTGCGATCAAGGATCGTGATGAAGTGGTTGGTAACCAGACCCGCGTCAAAGTGGTCAAAAACAAGGTTGCTGCGCCGTTCCGTACAATTGAATTTGATATTATGTATGGCGAAGGAATCTCGAAGATGGGTGAACTTCTTGACCTTGGCGTTGCCGCGGGCATTGTTGAAAAGTCAGGTGCATGGATTTCCTATAAAGGTGAACGGTTGGGGCAGGGGCGTGAAAATGCCAAAAATTTCCTGCGTGAAAATACCGAAATAGCTAATGAGATCGAAAGTGCGATCCGCCAGAATG
This sequence comes from uncultured Candidatus Puniceispirillum sp., assembly GCF_963979125.1. Classification (NCBI taxonomy): domain Bacteria; kingdom Pseudomonadati; phylum Pseudomonadota; class Alphaproteobacteria; order Puniceispirillales (SeqCode); family Puniceispirillaceae (SeqCode); genus Puniceispirillum (SeqCode); species uncultured Candidatus Puniceispirillum sp. Next base: position 11,491 of record NZ_CAXBVX010000030.1, on the reverse strand, counting down.
CTGGCCTTGTCGGTGATGCTTTGCTTGATAATTCGATCGCTGACTCACCTGATGCCAGTGAGCCTGATTCGCCGGATATGCCGCTTGATGCGTAAAGGTGTCTGGATCAGGGCAAGAGTGATCTGATTAGGTTATATCACGTTATATAGTAAAGCCGGATTTCCGCAGGGGGATCCGGCTTTTTGTTAACTTAGACAAATCTGCACCTCGCCTGTTCCAGCATTTATATAAGGGGGGTGTGATTTTCTGTCAGTGACCCATTGCCAAAAGCGCCACAGAACATGAAGATAGACTGGACAGGGCGCCAGCCTCGCGGCTACAAAGCTTGGACTAACTGACTCTAACAGGCATCAAGACGGTAGGTATATTTGTAATGGCAAGCGTTAACGATATTCGCGCAACCTTTCTGGATTATTTTCAAACCAATGGGCATCAGGTGGTCGATTCCAGTCCGCTAGTGCCACAAAATGATCCAACACTCATGTTCACCAACGCGGGTATGGTGCAGTTTAAAAACCTGTTTACAGGTCTGGAAACGCGCGATTATGAACGCGCGGTAACGTCGCAGAAATGTGTGCGCGCTGGTGGCAAGCATAATGATCTTGAAAATGTTGGCTATACAGCGCGGCACCATACATTTTTTGAAATGCTGGGTAATTTTTCATTTGGCGATTATTTCAAAGAACATGCTATCGAGCTGGCATGGAACCTGATCACGCGTGAATATGGTCTTGATGCCAGCAAATTACTGGTCACGGTCTATCATGAAGATGAAGAAGCGGCTGATTTGTGGAAAAAAATTGCCAGACTTGGTGATGACCGCATTATCCGTATTGCAACGTCAGATAATTTCTGGGCCATGGGTGATACGGGTCCGTGCGGTCCCTGTTCGGAAATATTCTATGACCATGGCGATCATATTCCGGGGGGGCCTCCCGGGTCACCCGATGAAGATGGTGACCGCTTTATTGAGATATGGAATCTGGTCTTTATGCAGTTTGAGCAAACGGTCAGCGAACGGATCAATTTGCCAAAACCTTCGATTGATACCGGCATGGGGCTTGAGCGGATTGCCGCCGTTCTGCAAGGCAAGCATGATAATTATGATATTGATTTGATGCGTACGTTGATTGAAGCCTCGGCCGATGCCGCTAATGTGGCGGCTGATGGTGATCATAATGTGTCACATCGTGTTGTTGCCGATCATTTGCGAGCTTCGTCATTTCTGATTGCCGATGGTGTTCTGCCATCGAATGAAGGGCGGGGCTATGTGTTGCGCCGGATTATGCGTCGGGCGATGCGCCACCTGCATCAGATGGAATGTCAGGATCCAACCATGTGGCGGCTGGTGCCAGCTCTTGTGGCCGAAATGGGTGGGCATTACCCCGAACTTGGACGTGCTCAGGCACTAATCTCTGAAACGTTGAAGCTTGAGGAAGGCCGGTTCAAGGAAACGCTTGGGCGAGGCCTGCGCATTCTGAATGATGAGGTGGCTGGTAAGGCGGCTGGTGGTGTGCTGGATGGCAAGACTGCCTTTAAACTATATGACACTTTTGGATTTCCACTTGATCTGACGCAGGATTTTATGCGCGGCTACGAATGGGACGTTGATCTTGACGGGTTTAATACCGCGATGGAAGCCCAGAAGGCGGCCGCCCGCAAAGCGTGGAGTGGGTCAGGTGATGCCGCGACCGAAACGGTCTGGCTTGATCTTGGCCAGCAATTGGGTGCTACTGAGTTTTTGGGTTATACAACCGATACAGCCGAAGGACAGGTAACAGCACTGGTTCGTGATGGTGCCCCAATCGACAGCGCAGCTTCAGGTGAGGACGTGCAAATTATCACAAATCAGACGCCATTCTATGCCGAGTCAGGTGGACAGGTTGGCGATATAGGCGTGATTAGCTGGGCGGATGGAACAGCGGATGTCACGGATACGTTTAAAACCCCTATGGGCATGTTTGTGCATCGCGCGCATGTTACCAAAGGAACGCTGGAAGTTGGCTGTGATGTCCGTCTTGACATTAATGCCACGCGGCGGCTTCGGTTGCGGTCAAATCATTCGGCAACGCATCTGTTACATGAAGCTTTGCGTGAAGTGCTAGGTGAGCATGTGGCGCAAAAGGGATCAATGGTTGGGCCTGATCGGCTACGTTTCGATTTTTCGCATCCCAAAGCCATGTCAGACGACGAATTGGCGCGTGTGCAAGCGATCGTCAATAGCCGCGTGCAGATGAATTCGGATGTTTCAACGCGTATTATGACTCCTGAAGCCGCGATTGAGCTTGGCGCACTGGCCCTGTTTGGTGAAAAATATGGTGATGAAGTGCGTGTTGTGCAGATGGGCGGCGAAACGGACGTTAAAGGCCGGACAGCATGGTCGGTTGAACTATGCGGCGGTACGCATGTCAATCGTACTGGTGACATAAGCATCCTTAAAATCATTGGTGAATCTGCGGTTGCGGGTGGTGTGCGGCGGATTGAGGCTGTGACGCAAGCTGGTGCTGTTGAATGGATTGAGCATCGTGAACAGATTCTAAGCCAAACAGCCGAATTGTTAAAAATTGCCCCCGAACAGCTGGCTGATCGTGTTGCCAAGCTACTTGAAGATAATAAGCGTGCTGAGCGCGATATTACCCTGATGCGGCGTAAGTTGGCGGCTGGCGGTGAGGCTGGAGGTGGCGGTTCTGAACAAATAAATGGGATCAATTTTGTTGGTCGTCTTTTGGAAGACACGCCCGCGCGTGAGCTGAAATCAATGGCTGACGAAATGAAACAAGGGTTGGACAATGCCGTGATTTGTCTGGTGGCCACCGATAGTGGCAAAGCGTCGATTGTTGTTGCTGTGACCGATGATCTGGTTGCTACAAAGAGCGCTGTTGATCTGGTGCGTGTTGGTTCAGCCGCGCTTGGTGGCGGGGGAGGCGGTGGCCGCCCCGATATGGCACAAGCAGGCGGGCCGAATGCGGATGATGCTGACGCCGCGTTAAAAGCGGTTGCTGCTGCGCTGTAGGGCTGGTTCAGATATTGGACAAATAAAAACCGGTGCCTAGGAAGACGCCGGTTTTTTTTTACGGTGTTAAGGCTGGTTTACGACATGGCCTTTTGCAAATTCTGGTCGATTGCATCAAGAAAACCATCAGTGTCCAGATAAGGCTGTTCAGATGAAATCAGCAAGGCCAGATCTTTGGTCATCTGGCCTTTTTCAACAGTATTGATGCAGACCTTTTCAACAGTGTCAGCAAAAGCTGCAACATCAGGTGTTTCGTCAAATTTCGCCCGATAGCTGAGGCCGCGTGTCCAAGCAAATATAGATGCAATCGGGTTTGTCGATGTGCTTTTACCTTGCTGGTGCTGGCGATAATGCCGTGTAACAGTGCCGTGCGCCGCTTCGGACTCAACTGTTTTCCCATCAGGCGTCATCAACACGGATGTCATCAGACCCAGTGATCCAAATCCCTGAGCAACGGTGTCTGATTGCACGTCGCCGTCATAGTTTTTACATGCCCAGACAAAGCCACCATCCCATTTCATAGCACAGGCAACCATGTCGTCGATCAGACGATGTTCATAGCTGATACCAGCAGCTTTGAATTTTTCCTCAAACTCGGCCTTGAACACCTCTTCGAACAAATCTTTGAAGCGTCCGTCATAGGCTTTGAGAATCGTATTTTTGGTCGAAAGATAGACGGGCCAGCCAAGATCAAGTCCGTAATTCATACATGCGCGGGCAAAGCCACGAATGGAATCATCTAGATTATACATCGACATGGCGACGCCGCCTGATGGAAAGTCAAACACTTCACGGGTGATAGCAGGACTGCCATCGGCAGGCTGAAAGGTCATGGTCAGCTTGCCTGCACCTTCGGTAACAAAATCAGTGGCACGATACTGATCGCCAAAAGCATGACGGCCAATGACAATCGGGCGTGTCCACCCAGGGACCAGACGCGGAACATTCTGGCAAATGATCGGCTGGCGAAAGACAGTGCCACCAAGAATATTGCGGATCGTACCGTTTGGCGACCTGTACATGCTTTTGAGATTGAATTCTTTAACGCGGTCTTCATCAGGCGTGATTGTCGCGCATTTTACGCCAACACCATATTCCTTAATCGCATTGGCCGCGTCGATTGTGATCTTGTCGTCAGTTTCGTCACGCTTTTCGATGCCAAGATCATAATATTTGAGATCAATATCGAGATAGGGGAAAATGAGTTTGTCTTTAATTTTTTGCCATATGATGCGAGTCATTTCATCGCCATCTAATTCGACTACGGGTGTCTTTACCTTAATGCGGGACATACTAATCTTCCTTAAATTTTTTGTGGGCAAGGGGGTTATCACATACCGTTTTATGTTTCACAAACTGTGCCCTGTAAAACTGTCGCTTTTTTAAGCCCAGAACGGATAAAAAACAAGTGTTCAGGGTTTATTTGACAGTTTCAATGCCTGGCGCGTGCAACTATTTTATACTCAATCTTATTTTCAGGTGAATTTATCTAGGTGATGCGCCAGATCATCAAGATTCTGCGCCACCTCAAAATGTTCGATATGGTCATTATGCATAAAGTCACTGTCAATCACTGACTGGAACAGGGCAAGCAGGTGATCCCAATAGCCATTCTGGTTCAGAATGATGATTGGTTTGCTGTGCTGTTTAAGCTGGCGCCACGTGATGACTTCCATAGTTTCATCTAGGGTGCCAAGCCCCCCTGGCAGAATGACAAAGGCTGAGGCCATATCATACATCATGGCTTTGCGTTCATGCATGGAATCAACAACATGCAGATCTTTGACATCAGGATGTCCGATTTCGATATTGTTCAAAAAATGTGGAATGATACCGGTAACATGGCCATTTGCCGCAATCGTGCCATCGGCTACTGCGCCCATCAGCCCCATTTTACCGCCACCATAAATAAGACCAAGGCCACGAGTGGCCAGCATTTTGCCAGTTTCAGTCGCAACATCGCGGTAAATAGGATTATTGCCGTTGGCGGCACCGGTAAATACGCATATTTTCTTCATGAAGGCATCCTGTTGATCAATGGTAACTACGGTATGTATTGAACCTATAGTAATTTAGGATTACGCTTAAGTTGTAATTATCACAAAGATGGAATGTTGAACCGTGCGGCTAAAGATTTTCTTGTTAATTTCGGTGGGTGCCATTCTGGCTGCCTTTGCGCTTGGTTGGGTGTTTCTATCTGACGACAACACCACGGCGGTAGAACCGCAAAGCGAAGAAGTTGTTGAAATTCCTAAAATTGAAGGCGAAAAAGCAGCGCCAGATAAGACGGGTGAAGCAGATGTTTCTGTAGCCACATCTGGAACCACTGGCGACCAAAAGGTCGATGATACATCAAGCCAGATTAATGATAAGCCAAGTCTGGAAATAGACATCGCCCGGGTAAAGCCCGATGGTGCGGCTGTTTTTGCTGGTAAGGCAGCGCCGAATGCGAAAATCCGTGTGTTCGAAAAGGATATTTTGCTTGGTGAAACGGTTGCTGATGAAAATGGCGAATGGGTCGTTGTGCTTGATCGCCCCTTAGCGCCAGGTCAGCATCTGGTGATGATCGGCATGGAAACCGATGATGGTCAAAGTGAACTGGCAGATATGACGCTGGCTATTGAAATTGATGAAGGTGAGTCTGCACAGCCTTTGGTGGCATTATTGCCGCAAACCGAGACTGACATGCCAAAATTGCTACAGGCACCGCAGACTATGGTGAAAACTGATGCCCAAGATACAGGCACAGGTGCCGCCATGCCGCTTGTTGCGCCACGGTCGATTATATGGCTGGATCAGGAACGTATTTCGATTGCAGGCATATCGCGTAATGGTACGCGTCTTCTGGTCAGTCTTGATGGTCAAAAATTTGCCGATGTGACGATTGATGATAAAGCTGGCAGTGATGACCATGAATGGCAGGTTTCCGGTGCCGTTGATATGAGCAGATCACGCTTTGAAATGTTGTTCAATCTGCTTGATGCGAACAACCAGTCTGTTGCCACCTACAGACTGCCCCTTGTCACCAGTGATCTTAAAAAAGGCCTTGATGGCACCGATCTAGTTATCGTTCAAAAAGGCGATGCCTTGTGGCGTATTGCCTATCGCCGTTATGGTGAAGGCGTGCGTTATGTCGATATTGTGCGTCAGAATGTGGCGGCAATTAATGATCCTGACCTGATTTTTCCCAATCAGGTATTTGCTGTCCCAAAGTAATAGGAGTCAAATCACATGACGCCTTAACACGGGGATGTCATCGGCTGATGAACGGATGTGACTGATCTATGACGAACAGGCAAGATGATAATGACTAAAGACTCTACAACCGGATTTTTGGCATCAGGGCGTGGCATTTTTGCCCGTATCGCTGATGAAGGCTGGGTGTTTGTTGCTGTGGCTGGTGGTGTAACCATTATTCTCAGCCTTATATATTTGCCGCTTGGCGCCTTTGCGCTGGGCATTACATTGTGGTTTGCCCATATCATGCGGATGCCCCACCGCCAGCGTCCCGATAATGACTATGCGATCATTGCCCCTGCTGATGGAGTGATTGTTGATATTGCTGATGCTCATTACCCTTCAGCATCTGTGCCGCAGGATGATTTATCGGACAGAACCGGAATGGGACTTCGTTTGACGATCCGGACTTCTTTGGCAGATGCGCAATGGCAGTGCAATCCAGTCAGCGGTCGGGTGTTGGATAATTTGCTGATCCCCGGTCAAAGTAAGCATCTTGGCGGCGCAGATTTATTTGCGCATAAATCAGGTTTTGATGAGGATGTGCTGGCGGCAATCCGTGCTGGGAATGAACGCCGTGAAGTTCGATTTTTGTCGGAAACAAACGCCCATGTTACGCTTGTGCAACTGGCAACAGCCAGCGCGCGCCAGCTTGTATGCCGTCTGCCCGAAGGCAAGCATGTCGTGGCAGGTGACAGTTTTGGTATGTCGCGTGTGGCAGGTCTGATTGATCTGTTTGTGCCGTCTGACCATGTTGCGACTATCGCTATTGGCCAGCATTGTGTGGCAGGTGAAACAATCATCGCCATGCCAGCATCAAAGGCACGAGCAAAGTCTGTATCAACAAGCTGATGTTTGACGCGACGCTTCGTCCGGTTGTCGATGCTGTGATGATGCCCGTCGCGCGCCAGCTTGCCCGATGGGGCGTTACGGCTAATCATATGACAGTTACTGGAGGCTTTATGGGTTTGGTTGCTGTTATCAGCATCACCTTTGACGCGTTCATGGTTGCCCTGGTTTTTATCGTGATTAACAGGCTTGCTGACGGGCTTGATGGGGCTGTGGCGCGAGTTTCGGATAGTAGTTCTTCAGGTATCACTGGTTCAGGTATCACTGATTTTGGAGGTTATCTGGATATTGTTTTAGATTTTATTTTCTATAGTGCGATCCCTTTTGCCTTTGCCTTGCATGATCCTGCAAACGCAGTGGCGGCGTGTTTTCTGGTGTTTAGCTTTGTCGGCACGACGTCCAGCTTTCTGGCCTTTGCCATTATTGCCGCCAAACGTGGCATATCAACAGAGGTGCGTGGTAAAAAGTCATTCTATCATCTTGGCGGCTTGACCGAAGGCACCGAGACTATCATTCTCTTATGTATGATGACATTGATGCCTTCGTATTTTGCGGTTTTCGCATGGGTTTTTGGGGGATTATGCTGGATCACAACAGCAACACGCATTGCTGATGCGCACCGGATGTTCGCATTTAAATAGCATGAAGAACCAAATAGCAGGTGGGACGATATGAAGTTTGAAATAGGCCAAGGGCTATCACGTATTGAAGATCATCGACTGGTTACCGGAGCTGGTGTCTATACTGATGATATAAAGCCAGGTGAGGGGTTGCGTGTGGCTTTTCTTCGCGCGCCTTTTGCCCATGCAAAGCTGTTATCGATTGATGTTAGTGCCGCGGCAAGCGCGCCGGGTGTAGTGCTGGCGGCAACGCAGGCGGATCTTGATGCCGACAAAGTTGGCGAGATCGAATGCAAGAATGTGGTCGTGAACAGCGATGACCGCCCAATGCCTATGGTTACCAAACCACCAATGGTGCGCGATATAAACCGCTATGCAGGCGATATTGTTGCAATGGTAGTGGCCGATAGCCAGATGCATGCCGATAATGCGCTTGATCTGATCGAGGTTGATTTTGATCCGCTGGATGCCGTGACAGATGTATATGACGCGGTGGCAGATGGTGCCCCACAATTATATCCTGAATACCCCTCAAATATTGCTTTTGACTGGTATAAAGGCGATCCAGACGCAACCAAAGCCAGTTTTGCCGCCGCAACAAATAAGGGGCATAAAATTGTCGAGGTGGATGTGATCAATGGCCGCGTTATTGTCAATTCGGTTGAAACACGTCCCATTATTGCTGCGCCCGGAGATGACCAGGATACGCTGTTTGTTTGGTGTGGGACGCAAGGTGCACGGTCAATATCAACGCAGATTGCCGATGCGTTGCATATGGAACATGACGCTGTTCGTCTGCGTACAGGCGATGTTGGTGGCAGTTTTGGTTTCAAGATTTTTCTGCATCCCGAACAAGTGCTGGTGAGTTGGGCCGCGCGCAAGCTTGGTAGTATGGTGCGCTGGCAACAGCCACGATCCGATGGGTTTCTATCGGACATTCAAGGGCGTGACACGCGAACAAAGGCGCGCGCGGTGATTGACGACACTGGCCGCGTTCTGGCCTATGAAGCCGATGTGCATGCCAATATGGGCGCATGGTTGTCAAACTTTTCAACGGCAATACCGACGATTTCGGCCAATTCGGCACTCACAGGCACCTATGATATTCCAGTGGCAAGCCTGCATGTGCGTGGAGTGGTGACAAATACGCCTGCTATCGATGCCTATCGAGGTGCGGGTCGGCCCGAATTGATTTACGCACTGGAACGGCTGATGGATCATATCGCGATGGTGACAGGTATAAGCCGCGTTGATGTGCGGCGGCGCAATCTTATCAAAGCAGATCAGATGCCCTATCCGATGGCGGTTGGTATCACCATTGATAGCGGTGATATGCCTGCCTTGTTTGAAGCAGCATTGCAACGTGCCGATTGGGACGGGTTTGCGGCGCGGCGCGATGCGGCCCATGCCAAGGGGCTGAATCGTGGTATCGGTCTTGGGATGTATCTGGAAAAAAGCGGCGATGGCAGTGATGGCGGTGTGCATATAAGTTTTGCGGCCAATGGCCATATGACGGTACTGGCATCACAGCAATGTAACGGACAGGGACACAGAATGACTTTGACCCAGATCCTGTCTGACAATCTTGGCTATGATGCTGATAAAATCACCATACAGCAGGGGGATTCGTCAACAATGCCCGAAGGCACAACAGGCGGTGCGCGCATGACGGTGCTGATTGGTTCAGCCGCCGCCAAGGCGTCGGGCGCCATTATTGAGCTGGCGCGTCCTATGGCAGCGCAAAAGCTGGATTGTGCGGAAGATAATCTGGTTTTTGACGATGGTATTTTTGCCGATAAGGCCAGCAACCGTTCGATCACGCTTGAGGATGTTGTTATTGCATTTGCGGATGACGCGTCTGAACATAGGCTGAATACGATCCAGCCTTATGCCAGTGAAGGCCCCAGCTATCCCTATGGGTGCCATATTGCCGAGGTGGACATTGATCCAGCAACCTGCACGGTAAAGCTTGATCGCTTTACCTGTGTTAATGATTTTGGTGTCGTTATCAACCCCATCATGCTGGAAGGGCAGATACAAGGCGGGATCGTTCAGGGCATAGGACAGGCGCTTTATGAGCATGTTGTCTATGACGATCAAGGACAGCTTCTGTCAGGGTCATTGATGGATTATACATTGCCGCGTGCAGACCAGATTCCGATGCTGGATATCAGCATGCGTAACACGCCCTGTCTGAATAATGTGCTGGGCGTAAAGGGCGCGGGGCAATCTGGTGCTATTGGTGCGCCACATGCGATCATTTCGGCTATTTGTAATGCGTTGTCGATACCCCATATAGATATGCCTGCCACACCAGCATCAATATGGCAGGCGATGGAAACACATAATATAGCGGACGTATAATATTACAGTTAATAGTAAGAGTAATATTAGGGGCGTTTTAACCGGAGCAAGATTTATGTCTGACAAAATTATCAAAACTGATGCCGAATGGCGCGATATACTGACCGAAGAGCAGTTTCACGTAACCCGCGAACATGGCACTGAACGCGCCTTTACCGGAGCGTTATGCGATAATCACGCAGATGGTATTTATCACTGTATATGTTGTGGTGCTGAGCTATTCGAGAGTGACACGAAATTTGAATCAGGTAGCGGCTGGCCTAGCTTTTACCAACCTGCCGAAAATGGTGCTGTCGGCGAGACCGAAGATCGCAGTTTCTTTATGCGGCGTACCGAAGTGCATTGTAACCAGTGCGATGCGCATCTTGGTCACGTATTTCCCGATGGGCCGCAACCGACGGGCTTGCGCTATTGCATCAATTCAGCGTCGCTGGATTTTGTTGATAAAGACGGTCGCGACGAATAGCTGCCAGATATGTGATGTTTTGGGAAGCGAACGCGCACCAGCGTAACGTCATGTCGCTTTTAGCCGGGGAGAAAACGGCGGTGCGCGTTGCGTTGTCTTTAGCCACTATCAGAGGGGAATAAGGCTAAAGACCTTGGTTGGTTGGCGCCATGTAAAATGGCAAAATGGCAACTAGCTTTCAGACGCGTCGGTACCATGTGAACGGTCATGCTTGTGCTTGCCATGATATTTATGGCGATGATGCCGTGGCAATTCGTCAGGCTGTAGCAAACCGTCGGCGTTCGTATCCAGCTTTTCAAACATGGCAACCATCTTGGCGTTATATTCGGCGGGGGCGATCATGCCGTCTTTATCGGTATCAAGCATGTCGAAATGATTTTTCTGGCGTGCTAGCATTTCGTCACGGCTGACATTGCCGTCATTATTTATGTCGATTTTTTTGGCCATAAACAAGCCGTGATGTTTACCTTTGCCAAAGCCACGGTCACCTGCTGTTGCGAGGCCAGCAACAAGACCGCCCGAAACAAGTAACCCAACGCCAAGAACAATGGGGAGCTTTAAATTTTTCATAATATGTCCTGTCGATATGGTTAAAATTACAATGTGTCATCGGGTCAGCCTGCAAGTGGGTGATGACAGGCCAACACCGGTGACAGGTAAAAATTAGGCGGCAATAACGGCGCAAAAAGGGCAGCGCTGTGACATTTTCGCGTAAATGTTGTGGCGAATTTATGTGCGTGGATAAGTTAAAAGTTTATCTGAGTAGATAAAGGGCATTGTGTTGGGTATGATGAATGGCTTTTTACAGAACTGGTTTTTCTCATGACTGAACAAACACCATCTGCGACACCAAGTTTGGTACCGCTTGTAACCGGAACAACAAAGATATTTGGCGTGATCGCGCATCCATCAGCGCATGTCCGTGCGCCGATGGTGTTCAAC
>NZ_CAXBVX010000029.1:0-20171 GCF_963979125.1 uncultured Candidatus Puniceispirillum sp. | reverse complement strand
TGATTTGCTTAATTCAGATTATGCTGGCCATCGGTTAACGTTCCAGCTGTTCGCACAATCACCACCTTTTGCCCAGCTAGCCGTTGTGTACAGAAATTTTGACTGGAATGGCCCGCTAGATTTTGCACATAAGGCCGCAGGTTTGTCAGACAGAATGAAATAGCATACCAGATCATAAACAAAGGTCAGGACATCACAAAATGACAGCGCACAAACGAATCAGGCCATTTAACACCAAGGACACCTACCCAGAACAGAAGCTCGATAATGATCTTTCGCAAGGCGTGGTTGCACGTGGCACAATGGTGTTTCTGCGGGGGCAGGTTTCACAGGATCTCGATACTCGTGACTCCTTGCATATTGGTGACGCGGCCAAGCAAACTGAAAAAACGATGCAAAATATCGCTTTATTACTTGATGAATCTGGCAGTTGCATGGAACATGTTTGCCGTATTGTCGTTTATCTGACTGATATCCGCTATCGAGAAGCGGTATATAAGGAGATGGGCAAATGGCTTAAGGGTGTGCATCCCTGCTCTACCGGCATTGTTGTGCCCGCATTAGCACGGCCTGAATGGGTTGTAGAAATAGAGATCACGGCGGTGATCCCTGACTGATATATAGACTTATAAATTTTTTAGTGTGTTAAGACGAAATTGTAATCCCACCTTTTTTAAACGGGGTGAATGATGGACAAAATCTTGGACAGCTTAAAGACACTTGCGTGCAAGCCCCTTGCCCAAGCAACAGCAATGCCCAAAGGTATTTATGTATCACCTGAAATCCATCAACGTGAGAAAGATAATATTTTTTATCGTGACTGGATTTGCGCAGGTCGCGCGGATGAAATTCCAAATATTGGCGACTATCTCACATTTGACTTATGTGACCAGCCCCTGCTCTTGGTAAGAGGATCGGATAATGTTATCCATGCTCGCGCCAATGTTTGTTTGCACCGTATGATGCGGCTGGCCACCGGATCCGGACATACCAAAAAATTTACATGCCCTTATCATGCTTGGACATATAATATTGATGGCAAACTGATTGCCGCGGCATATATGGATCGAACCACATGCTTTGATCGCCATAACATGCAACTTCCGGAAATTCGTTGCGAAATATTTCACGGCTGGATCTATGTCACCATGAATAAAGAGGCTGTGCCGATTGAAAATTTGCTGGTTGATCTTGTTCCAATCATTCAGCCCTACCATATGGAACACTATGTCACAATCTTCCGTCACCAACATATTTGGCAAACAAACTGGAAGCATCTAACCGAAAACTTTATGGAAGGCTATCATCTGCCTGTTGCGCATAAAAATACGGTTGGTGCACATTTTGGTTTGATGGATACCACCTTTGATGATCGTGGTAGTTTCGATAATTTCACCTATCAGACATTTACCAAATCCGGAACTGCACCTGTTGGATCAGCTCATCCAGACAATAAAACTCTTCAGGGCAAAGCTCGCTTTACTTCGATCATGCCAACGATTTTTCCAACGCATATGTATGTGTTGGCACCTGACCATCTTTGGTATCTGTCACTGCAACCGATGGGCGTTGATCGGGTAAGCATTCTTTATGGCGCAGCAATTGCGCCCGAAGTCCTTGCCGCGCAGAATGATGTCGATGATTATATTGCTAAAACACGTGCTTTCCTTGATGATGTTCAGGAAGAAGATCGCTTTGTTGTTGAAAATATTTTCAAAGGGGCGCAAGCGCCACTATCAACTTCCGGACCTCTTAGCTGGCTTGAACGCGAAAATCACGAATTCACGCAATATCTGGCAAGGCGACTTTGTAGTGGGAGATAATTAATGACGTTTTCAGTTGTTGGTCGATGTGCAGATACAGGCATGACCGGTGTTGCTATAACCACCTCTAGCATCGCCGTGGGCAGTCGGTGTCCCTATGCGCGTGCTGGCGCTGGTGCTGTCACCACCCAGAACATAACTGATCCGTCTATTGGCCCAGCGGTGCTTGATCTGATGCAATCTGGAAAAACCGCTCAAGATGCAATCGCCGCTATCATGAAAAATCGCAAGCACGCTGATTATCGTCAGGTTGCCGCGATTGATAGTAACGGTATGACAAGTAGCTTTACGGGCAAAAACATCCTTGGAATAAACGCTGTTGCTAGCGGTACTGATTGCATTGCTGCTGGCAATTTATTATCTGTTGAAAATGTCCCAGCCGAAATGGTGGCCTCTTTTGAAGCCAATCACAATAAACATCTAGCGGATCGTCTTGTTACCGCCCTTCAGGCTGGCATTGATGCTGGCGGGGAAGAAGGCCCAACGCATTCTGCAGCTTTAATTGTCGCCCATGAGCACACGTGGCCGCTTGTTGATCTTCGCGTTGACTGGAGTGATAGTTGTCCAGGCATGGCTTTGCGCTCACTTTGGAATGCTTATGAGCCACAAATGCAACCTTACCTTCTACGGGCCATTGATCCTGCCGCCGCCCCAAGTTACGGTGTTGCCGGAGACGAGTAGTAGGACATTTAGCTAATGAATCAAACAGTCAACATTCTTGATGATCTTATTGGCTTTGCCTCGGTCAGCCGTGACCCAAACCGGATGTTGATTGACTATGTCGCCGACAAGCTTGCTAGCCATGGTGTCAATCCAGTTATAATCCCTGATGAAAGTGGGAAAAAAGCCAATTTATATGCTGTAACTGGTCCAAACATTGATGGTGGTGTCATGCTGTCAGGCCATACAGATGTTGTTCCTATTGATGGTCAAAACTGGACCAAACCTGCTTTTACCTGCACTCATGAAGACGGTAAATATTACGGGCGGGGTACAGCTGATATGAAAGGTTTTGTCGCCTCTTCAATTGCCAGTTTTATTGATGCCACCCACCTTGAACTAACCAGCCCATTGCACCTAGCATTATCCTATGACGAAGAGATAGGTTGTATTGGCGTTCATTCACTGATCGACATGATGGGTAAATCGAAATACAAACCCGCCTTTTGTATTGTTGGCGAGCCAACCGAAATGGGATTGGCGACCGGACATAAGGGCAAAACTGCAATACGTGCAGATTGCCAAGGGCGCGAGGGACATTCGGCATTGGCACCAATGGCAATGAATGCCTTACACCTTGCCTGTGATCTTGTTAGTGAAATCCGCCAAATGCAGGCTGAACTGGCACTTCATGGCCAAAAAGATGATGATTATAACGTGCCATATACCACCATGCATGTTGGTCGGATTGAAGGTGGTATCCAGCTAAATATTGTACCAAATGCAGCTTTTATTGATTTTGAGATACGCAATCTGGCCGAGGATGATCCCATAGCGCTCTTGGCTAGTCTCAAAGAACGTATTACGCCAATCATTCAGGCCGCGAAAAAGACCGCTCCTGAAGCAGATATCCAGTTTACCATCACCAATACCTATCCTGGGCTTAATACGCCAAAAGAAGCCGAGATTGTTAGCTTCATGAAACTTCTGACAGGCAACAACAGCACAATCAAGATGGCCTTTGGTACCGAAGGTGGACTGTTTTCACGCAATTTAGGCATTCCTACAGTGGTTTGTGGGCCAGGTTCAATGGATCAGGGGCATAAACCAGACGAGTTTGTGAGTGCCGAACAGCTTGCACAATGTGACAATATGCTGGCAGCGCTTAACCAACGCCTTGTAAAAGGCATATAGCCCTAAACAGACAGCTTATTTATCGACTGGCAGACCGCTTGGCACATTATCGGGAACTCCAAGAGGAAGTTTCAGTGCAGTTGCCCCAGTCAGGCCATGCAGAAAAGCAACCAGATCTTCAATATCGCGCTCATCAAGTTTTATCGGTTTAATATCGAGATGACTAAGTTGCCGCGCCATTTCACGCTTATCACTCATGACAACAAAATCAATCGCCGCCAGCCATTCAGCTTTTGGCAATTCTGCCATTTCTGGCTTCCATTCATCGCGCATCTGCATTGGATTGAGATGATGTCGCACCATATCCTCCAGCGATGCATATGCACCATTATGTCCATAAGGCCCCGTCAGAGCGATATTGCGTAATTGAGGTGTTTTGAATCTATAGGCATCAGCCAAGTCATCACTTTCGCCCATGCGCCCAACATCGCGCACATAGGGATCAAAGCGGCGTGTGCGCCCCGGACCAAAAGGGGGAAGTGCCAGCGCATAGAATTTATGGTCACTTAATAACGGACCTGAATGACAGCTGGCACAATTTGCCTTGCCATAAAACAAATCCAAACCGCGCTTTTGTGATGCATCCAACGCTGTTTCATCACCAGCTAAATAGGCATCAAACGGGCTGTCATGCGACCGCCACTCCTGTCCGATAAAAGCACCAAGCGCCTTGGCAATATGCGTGATATCAACTTGATCAGCTGTTTCCACATCGTCGAATGCCTCAACAAACAACTTTCCATATTCGGGAATAATGCGCACCCGCTTGGCAATGATTGGCCAGACCGCATCAATCCGGTCATGGGCAGCGCCTGCAACCTCGTTTTCCTTTGGGTTTCCAGCCATTTCAAACTGCGCGGTCATGGGCAGAATTGCCTGTGCTGCTAGTATCGTATCAAGCCCATCAGGTAGCCATTCTTCAGCTGGTGAGTTAAATCCATTCTCATATTCATCGGACACCGAAAGACGACCATCTTGAAACAGAATTTTGACTTCTTTTGCACCAATATTCCATAAGGCAGAGGCATTGCGTGGCACCCGCTTTTTGATACGGCTATCTCCATACCCGGGCATCCGCATTGGCCCAACGCCAACACCCCCTTCACCAATACCCAAAGACAGTCCATCCGATCCACCAAAGCGGTGATGATGACAAGTCCCACAGGAAATATTTTGGTTTCCAGAAAGGATTTTGTCATAGAAAAGCTTTTGACCAAGACGGGCTTGCGTGGCATCAATATTATGAAAATCGGCATCAACAAGTGGCCACGGCAAATCCACACTTTCGGCCAATGCTGCATGCCCAAAAAACATGCCAACCGTTATTATAAAAATAAAGGATTTTAAATGCGTCGCTTTCTGATTTTTATGACCACAGTCATTTTTCTGCCGGTCATTGCGCATGCTGAAATTGAAGCTGCGCGAGATCTTATGGAAGAAGGAAAATTTGTTGAGGCGCGCGAAACTCTGTGGCCTGCGGCACGATCGGGAAATGCCGATGCCGAAGAATTGATTGGCGTCATGTACGCAATGGGTTTGGGCGTCAAACAGGATGACATCCGCGCTTTTGACTGGTATCTGCGCGCTTCGATGAAAGGGCATCCCGGAGCCCAATCGGGTGTCGGCTGGTATTACGAAGTTGGCCGTGGCATGCCTGCCCCTGATCTTGTTCGCGCATATATGTGGTACGTCCTGTCGGCGATCGGCGGTGATCCTGATGCGGCAATATCGCAAGAGGAAGTCGTTAAAAAAATGACTAATGAACAAATTGAAAAAGCGCATGTACTTATCGATGATTATCGTGTTTGGCTATTCCCCTTCAGATAGTAATCTGCGGGGCATGTTACAAATAAGGGCTACCTCATTATAAGGTAGCCCTCTCATTTTATTTCAGGTCTTTAGCACGACCTGCGTTAATGTCGGACTCAGCAGCCGCAACCGCCTTTGTCAGGGCATTAAACACAGCCTCACCACCATCAACATTCGACTTGAACCAGTCATATACTGGAGATGCCGCTTTCTTGAAGGCAGCCTTTTCGGCAGGTGTCGGCACGTATAGATCACCACCACCAGCTACGAAATCAGCATAGGCCTGAATTGACTTGCGCTTCGGTGATGCAAAAGTCGCCTGCTGAAGCTGGGCAAAACCGTCAACAACAACAGCACGCATTTCTTCAGGCATGCCCATGAACTTGTCATTAGACATCCACCATAACGCGCCCATATAGGCGTGGCCGTCAAGTGTTACATATTTAAGACCGGCATCAGGAAACTTCATACCCATGATATCGGTAATGCCGTTCTTGGAGCCTTCAACAACGCCTGTCTGGAAGCTTGTAAACAGCTCTGGCCACGGAATAGGTGTTGGTGATGCACCAAGAGCCTTAACCAACTCCTGTGGCAAATCAGCAACAACAGTACGGATCTTCAGACCACTCATATCACCAGGGTTCTGAACGCGACGTTTTGTGTTAGCAAAGTTACGCCAGCCACCAGTGTTACCGATTGTCATCAGACGCACCTTGTTGTCAGAACTGGCAAGAGCCATATCTCTGACTTCGCGGGTGAAATCGCCTGACAGAACATGCTCGGCAATACGGTCATCAGACATCAAATACGGCAAATCAAGAACCTGCACGTAAGGGAAAATACCTGCGGCACCACCTGACGTAGATATATAGACGTCAATTGAACCATCAGCTACACCCTGCAAACACTCAGCACCCTTAGAACAAAGCTGGGTACCAATAAATAGTTCAACGGCGATCGCGCCATTAGATGCTGATTCAACATAATTCTTGAAAACCACTAGACCATCATAATCTTCGTCATTTTCATTAGAGTTAGCAGTTGCACGGATTGTGTAATCCGCCGCAAACGCTGACATTGTTGGTGCTGCAAGCAACGCCACCGCCATCAGAGAACGCATTACTAGTCTTTTCATCATTTCCTCCATTATTGCTTTGATGAACTATATCCCTCACTTAATGAAACCGGCAAGCCGCGGTATTGTCATGGACAATGCCGGAATATAGGTAATCATGAAGATGACCAATATTTCCACCGCGAGGAATGGCAGAATGGCGCGCGAGATTGTTTCAACCCGCTCACCAGAAACTGAAGATGCGACAAATAAAACCAGCCCCATGGGTGGCGTAGCCAGCCCAACTGTCAGATTAACTGACATGATAATGGCAAAATGTACTGGATGCACACCAAGGTCGATAAACACCGGTGCCAGAATAGGCCCTAAAATAATAATGGCAGGACCTGCATCAAGGAACATACCAACTATGAACAATAAAATATTGATAAGAAACAGTAAAGTTAATGGATTTTCACTCAAAGTAATCACAAATGCTGCTAGTTGTTCAGGCGCGTGACTCAGGCTTACAACCGTCTTGAAAGCCACTGCTGCTCCCACCAGCAAAAGCACCGTCGCTGATGACACAGCAGCCTTCATGAAAATCGATGGCAGATCACCAAACTTCATTGTTCGTAATACAAAAAACGAAATCAATAATGCGTAGGCAACGGCAATCGACGAAGCCTCAGTCGGCGTAAAAACACCTATCATGATGCCGCCAAGTATGATGATTGGCGTTTGCAAAGGCGCCACAGCCCGTTTACAGACAAATCGGAATTCTTGCGTTACACGCCGCCTAATATCAAGCAAGATCAGATGCGCAATTGGCAAGCATATGATAAATAATGTCCAGCCATGAACCGTAATATCAATGCCTACAAAGGCAGATAATATCGCTTTTATACCAGCATAGACTGCGACCAGAAGCCCAGCCACATTGATCCGCAGAAGCACCAGAGAAATCCAGTATTCAACTGGCTGAATCGTAATATCTTTTTTAACAATGCGCTCGGCTTTGGGCAGATCATATTTATCGGCAAGCACCCGCACCATCAACATCAACCCTGCACCCACCAGAACACCCGGAACAATGCCAGCCAAAAACAAAGCTGCGACAGACTCGCCCATCACATAGGCATAGATAATCATGATACCTGACGGTGGAATAATAGGACCTATGACTGAACTTGCCGCGGTAATGGCCGCGGCAAATTTCCGCGTATAGCCATTCTTTTCCATAGCGGGAATCAAAGTTGAGCCTAGCGCTGATGTATCTGCTACCGCCGATCCTGACAAACCTGCAAATAACATCGAAGACAGAATATTCACATGAGCCAGCCCACCGCGCAAATGCCCCATCAAAGCTTGTGAAAACTCAACCAGCCGGATCGTGATTCCTCCTCGATTCATTAATTCGCCTGCCAGCATGAAGAAAGGCAATGCCATCAGAGGAAAAGAATCCATGCCATTGTAAACATTGCGATACAGAAGCGCGATGTCACGCTCCTGCCCGTTGAGCCACAGCAATAAACCAGGTGCGACAAGCAAAGCAAAAAATACCGGCAAGCCAATCATCAGGAAAAACAGAAAAACTGGCAAAAACAGAACTAGCATTAACTCGCCCCTGCCGTATCTGATGAGGTAAGTTCCGGCAACGGAAAATGCGGTACAATTACAGCAATTATACTTCTTAAGATCAGCTCAATGGTGACCGTGAACAGAAATGTGACACCAAAAAGCAATGAGGCATAAACATAGCGTAATTTTAACCGGAGCATATCCATACCAATCCAGTCGAGTGGTATTTTGAGTGAAGATGACGTAAAATTGCCCCCAAATCCCATCGTATGTTTCCACCCAAATTGGATCGCATAAATCAGCACAATAGCTGACAAAGACAGCAAAAACAGGGTGAGCATTTGCGCTAGCCTGTTAGGCAAAGCTCTTGGCAACATATCAATGGCAACAAATCCACCCGTGCGCATTGCAAATGGCGCCATCAAACCAGTCATCCATAACATGCAAAGTCTGGCGCCCTCATCAGGCCACGCCAGGGCATCATTAAGCACATAGCGAAAAAACACCTGCAACAGAATCATGATCACCATAATTAACAGGGCAACCCAAGCTAGTTGTTTGCTAATCGCAATAACTAGCTTGTTCAGCCATGACACAGGAGCCATAACCGACGATATGGTGCGCGCAATTGTCCAGCTCACGCTGTTTATTGACGCATCATTATCGTGATTGCTGTCAGAATTATGCATAAACTCCCCATTCTTTGCAGGCGACATTATGTTCAAACGCCGCAATCTCTATTTCATGACCAAACTAGTTATGTCAAAGCCTATCTAATGCCTAAGGCACTTCATGGCCAAGTGCCATTTCATACAGAACAAACCATGTTTCACGATCAATCTCTATCTTGCAGGCATCCCCAAGACTTGCAATGCGATCAAGATTATTTGTGCCCATAACCGGCAGAATGCCCGCCGGATGCGCCAATAACCACGCCACGGCAGCGGCCGATGCATCACATCCCTGACTTGCGCCTATGCTTGTAAGCTTATCGAACAAGGGTTTATGTGATGCATTAAACAACTTGCCACCTGCCAGAGGCGACCAGGCCATTAATGCAATATCCTTTTCCTGCGCAAATGCGATATCACCATTGGTAAAGGCATCATGCGCCAATAATGAAATCTCGATCTGGTTTGATACGATCAGATTTGACATGGCTGATTGCAGCAAATTTATATCCCATGGCTTGAAATTTGAAACGCCAACACTGCCAATTTTTCCTGACGTTATCAGCGCATCTAAAGCGCTTCCTGTCTCATTATGATCCATCAATGGATCTGGGCGGTGTAACAACAACATGTCAATATGGTCGATATTCATGAGATTGAGTGAATTATCAACACTTTGGGTAATGTGCGTAGCACTAGTATCGTAATATTTCACCACCCGCTCAGGTGACTTGTCAGTTAACAACTTGATATCGCATTTGGTGATAATTTCCATTTTATCACGCAGATGTGGAGCTTCTTTCAGCAATAGCCCAAACAGACGCTCGGATTCATAATTGCCATATATATCTGCTTGATCAAAGCTGGTTATGCCTTGGGCAAGACAGGCTTCAACTTTTGCCTGCACATGTGAAACTTCACGATTATTATCATCTGCTAGACGCCACATACCATAAATAATACGGCTCAGTTCCAGCTTTGACTTTGACTTGTCACGATTAATAGATAAGCGCTCCATTATACGTATGTTCCTATTTACGTATGCCGTTGCCAAGAGGCGTATTTGGCGTGCCTGACGGCACCCGCCCATAAACCTCTGGCAATGAACATGTTGATAATTGAGGCAATACCCGATTGCCAAACGACTCACATTCACTCAGATGCGGATAACCAGAAAAGATAAAGGCCTTTATTCCCATCTTCTGGTAATTTTCAATTTCTGATAGCACCTGATCCGTTGATCCAACCAAAGCAGCGCCACATCCCGATCTGGCGCGGCCTATTCCTGTCCATAAATGCGGCTCCACATAGCCATAATCATCAGCTTGATCGCGGTTTCGTGCCTGATGTGCAACACCAAGCGACGTTGCATCAAGCGCTCTATTTCGGATCGCTTTGCCATGTTCGTCATCTAGCTGGCTGACCAGATGCTCGGCATATTCGCGCGCTTCAGCCTCAGTATCTCGGACAATGACATGAACCCGCAATCCGTAATCAAGAACACGGCCATATTCCTTGGCGCGTTCATGTACGGCTTTCATACGTTCAGCCAACATATCTTTGGTTTCAGGCCACATCAAATACACATCACAATGTTGAGCGCATAATTCGATCGCCGCTGGAGAATATCCACCAAAATATAGTAATGGGCCCCCATTCTGCTGATAGGGACGCGCTGGATCGGTTGGTAATGTATCGAATTTATATATCTCACCCTGATAGCTAATCTCGTCACGCTCCCAGACCTGCTTCAGAATTTCGACCACTTCACGTGAACGCTGATAGCGATAAGCACTGTCAGCGACCTCCCCCGGAAAATCTGATGAAATGATATTGATCGTTAAACGACCTTTTAACATATGATCAAGTGTCGCAATGGTGCGCGCCAGCATGATGGGTTGCATCTCGCCACAACGTACAGCTGCCAGCATATTAATATTGGACGTTAGTGGGGCGTTGCCCGCGACAAAACTCAACGTATCCTGCCCAACCTGATAGGATGATGGACAAAGAATGTTACGAAAACCTAGCTCGTCAGCTTTGCGGATAATACGTGACGTATTTTCCCAACTGCTACGCAAATCACCATCTGGTTTACCAAGAAATTGATAATCATCAGCGCAAAGCGGCGCGAACCATGCCACTTCTGACGAATCAAGACCCTCAGATTTTACTGGAATAATCGACACCTATCCCCCTCCTTACATAAACCAACCACTTTTTGATGATCTTTTGTCACCATTGATGAAGTAAAAGTAGTCTTGATTGATATAGATCAATACTGTATCAATATATTTACTTTACAGATTTATGGCTGTCGTTCAATTAAAAGTTTATGCACATGCGAAAAACGAGCTCAAGCGGGGCAAAACCCCTATATATGCAGGTCTGCGACTTAATTGAGCGCGAAGTAAATGCCAAGATTCGACTTGATGGTGAACGTTTACCTCCCGAGCGTGTCCTTGCCAAAGAATTGGGAATTGCTGTTGGAACATTACGCCTAGCACTGGCCGAATTGACGCGGCGTGGTATGTTGGAACGTATCCAGGGATCAGGCAATTATATCCGCCACAAAAGTAACCGTGAGTCAGTTTATGCTTTCTTTCATCTGGAACTCATTGATGGGATCGGCGACCCAAGTGCAGATTTAATCTCGGCAAGCCGCATTACAAAGCCTGCTGGCTTACCTAATATTGGCGCCTCGGATAAGGCGCATCAAATTCGCCGCGTGCGCCATCTTGGTGATATTAAAGTGGCCTTAGAAGAAATCTGGATTGATGACAAATTTGACCTTGAAGATGGTCAAAATCACATGTCGCATTCCCTTTATCAGCTTTATAAAGAACATCTTGGCTTTTGGATTGCCAAAGTGGAAGACAGCGTTTCCGTCGCGCCCATGCCAACTTGGGGACAACCTCTTTTTAACAAGAGCGAGCAACCTATCTGGGGGTTTTGTGAACGCCTGGCATGGGATCAGCATGGACAGCTTGTCGAAGCGTCCAGCACATGGTTTGATCCGACAAAAGCGCGCTATCGTGCCCGCTGGAAGTGAAAACAAACCGTTTTAAGACAAATATTTTATCAGTAAGGAACAAAAATGGGTGAGTATCTTAATTACGGCATGATCGGATGCGGCATGATGGGGCAAGAGCATTTGCGTAATATCGCTTTGCTCGACAATACGGCTGTCATTGGCATAGTTGAACCCGATGCAGGCATGCGCGACGAAGCGCTAAAGTTAGCACCTGATGCTATCTTCTATGACTCAATTGAAAGTCTTCTTGCTGATGAACGGCTTGATTGTCTGGTTATTGTCAGCCCAAATTTTTGTCATGCTGATCAATTGCTAGAGATTTCCAGTCATAGGGCTTTGCCTATCCTGGTTGAAAAGCCCCTATTTACCGATCCATCAGATATAGCTCGACTTCAAAATTTTGAAAAAAACTATCCAGCGCCAGTCTGGGTGGCAATGGAATATCGCTACATGCCCCCAGTGACTGCCCTAATCGAAAATGCACATCAAGATACTGGTGGCATTGACATGCTGACAATTCGCGAACATCGATTTGCGTTTCTGCCTAAAATTGACGATTGGAATCGGTTTAATGCAAATACTGGCGGGACTCTGGTTGAAAAATGCTGTCATTTTTTCGACCTAATGCGCTTTATCCTGCAGTCGGAACCGGTGCGGGTTATGGCCTCGGCTGGGCAAAGACATAATCACAAAGACGAACTCTATGATGGCTTGATCCCTGATATCTGGGATCATGGTTATGTGATCATTGAATTCGCATCAGGAAGCCGTGCGATGCTTGAATTATGTATGTTTGCCGAAGGGTCGCGATATCAGGAAGAAATTTCTGCAGTTGGTGTTGCTGGCAAAATTGAATGTCAGGTGCCTGGCCCAACGCGTTTTTGGCCTGCTGATCTTGGCGCGCCACCTGTTCCCCAATTAACTGTTAGCCCACGTAATCCGGCTGGCCCAAGAAGCATTGAAATTCCAGTCGGTCCTGAATTGCTAGAGGCTGGAGATCACAATGGCTCGACCTTTTATCAACACAAAAAATTTGCTGAGGTGGTGCGGGGAAATAGCTCAGTCGAAGTTAATATGCATGATGGCATGATGGCTGTGGTAATGGGCATGGCTGCGCAACAAGCGGCTATCACCCATGAAACGGTTCTGATAAGTGACATTCTGGAAGACAAAGTCGCTTCACCAAATACATAATGTCGCGTTTTATGCATGGTTTGTCCGATTCTTGCATTTACAAACCTATGTTGCTGATCACAATCTTACAATGATAGGAGATCTATATGCGATATTCAGGATTTCGGGTGATAAAAGAAGCGCTTACTGGCCATAAAGGCTGGACGCCAGCATGGCGTTCACCTGAGCCAAAAGCGCATTATGATATTATCGTTATTGGCGGTGGTGGACATGGCCTTGCAACCGCATATTATCTAGCCAAAGAATTTAAGGAAAAGTCGGTCGCTGTTCTCGAAAAAGGCTGGATAGGCGGCGGTAATGTCGGTCGTAACACGACGATCATCAGGTCAAATTATCTGCTTGATGGCAATGAGCCATTTTATGAATTCTCGCTTAAACTGTGGGAAGGTTTGGAACAAGATTTAAACTATAATGCCATGGTCAGTCAGCGTGGTATTTTGAATCTTTTTCATTCTGATGCCCAGCGTGATGCCTATGTTCGGCGAGGCAATGCCATGTTGCTTAATGGTGCCGATGCCACTTTGCTTAATGCCGATCAAGTTCGAGATGAATGCCCGTTTTTGAATTTTGATGACACTCGGTTCCCGATAAAAGGCGGATTGGCACAACGTCGAGGCGGCACAGTCCGTCATGATGCCGTAGCTTGGGGGTATGCACGAGGCGCAGACAGCCGTGGTGTCGATATTATTCAGAACTGTGAAGTGACGGGGTTCCGGATTAAAAATGGCGTCTGTAGCGGCGTTGAAACCACACGCGGATTCATAGGGGCTAAGAAGGTTGGTAGCGCCGTTGCAGGATCATCAGGGCGCGTGATGGCCAAGGCGGGTGTTCGCTTGCCCATTGAAAGCCACGTTTTACAAGCGTTTGTTTCTGAGGGATTAAAACCTATCATACCGGGCGTTGTAACCTTTGGAATGGGGCATTTCTATATTTCCCAATCAGATAAAGGCGGTCTGGTCTTTGGCGGTGATATAGATGGGTATAATACTTATGCACAACGCGGAAACCTGCCAACCGTCGAAGACGTATGCGAAGGCGGTATGGCAATTATGCCCATGATTGGCCGTGCCCGCATTTTGCGGATTTGGGGCGGTGTGATGGACATGTCAATGGACGGATCGCCTATGATTGACCGAACACATATTGATGGATTGTTTTTCAATGGGGGTTGGTGCTATGGCGGCTTTAAGGCCACCCCAGCCTCAGGTTGGTGCTTTGCCCATCTTCTGGCAACCGGACAGCCACATGAAACAGCAACAGCCTATCGCTTTGACCGCTTCCAACGCGGTTATATGATCGATGAAAAAGGCGTCGGCGCCCAGCCGAACCTGCATTAGGAGCCGCTAGTCATGATCATAAATCATCCTTTACTTGGCCCCCGTGATGCACAGGAATTCACCTATCTTGGCGATGCGTCTTTACTTGACCGGCCAGATTGGCAAGCCAAGGATGCCGATATAGCTTTTTATGGTTATCAATATCTTCGTGACAATCCAGCCGGACGGCATCAGGAACTTTGGTATCATGAGCAAGGTGACAGATCATGGCTGGTTGTTACACGTGACACCACAACACATGTCATTGAAAAAGTTGAATTTGCATCAGATGTTGCGCGACAAAGGGGACGCAGCAAATGAGTGATTTTACCAATCAACCTAACCGTCTCGACAGTGGCGGCATGATTGATCGCTCAAAGCTGATTGAATTCACTTTTGACGGCAAACAATATGATGGTTTCGAGGGAGACACACTGGCGTCTGCTTTGCTTGCCAATAATGTCAGATTAATGGGGCGCTCGTTCAAATATCATCGTCCCCGTGGCGTTATGACGGCAGGTTCCGAAGAACCAAATGCAATCGTTGAGCTACGCTCAGGTGCGCGTCAAGAGCCAAATAGCCGAGCCACAGTTACCGAACTATTTGACGGGCTTGAGGCCAGAAGCCAAAACCGCTGGCCATCGCTGAAATTTGATGCCATGGCAATCAATGATCTGTTTTCAAATTTTCTGACAGCAGGTTTTTATTACAAAACATTTATGTGGCCTGCCGCTTTTTGGGAAAAACTTTACGAGCCAATCATTCGTCACGCCGCGGGGCTGGGATCATTATCCGCCAAAGCTGATCCAGATATATATGATAAAGGGTTTTTACATTGTGATTTGCTGGTTATTGGTGCTGGTCCAGCCGGACTCGCCGCCGCTCTGACTGCAGCACAAGCTGGTGCAGACATCATCATAGCAGACGAAGATTTCGTATTTGGCGGCCGATTAAATGCCGAAACCTATGAAATGGGTGATACATCAGGTGCCAACTGGGCGCTAGAAACAATCGCTGAACTCAAGTCCATGAACAATGTCCGCTGTATGACGCGTACCACTGTCATCGGCGCTTTTGATCATGGTGTTTATGGCGCGGTTGAGCGTGTATCAGATCATCTGGCCATTCCCGAAGATGGTAAACCACGTCAGGTTTTATGGCGCATCTATTCCAAGCGGGCAGTTCTGGCTGGTGGAGCCATCGAACGACCAATCTGCTTCCCCAATAATGATCGCCCCGGTATTATGCAGGCAAGCGCGATCCGTTCTTATGTCAATCGCTGGGCAAGCACCCCAGCATCTCAAATTGCAATCTTCACCAATAATGATAATGGGTATCGAACAGCAACCGATTTACGCGCTCAGGGCGTTGATGTCAGCGCCATTATTGATACACGGCCTGACGCGCCAAAAGTTGAAGGGATAGAGGTTCTTGCTGGTGGACGCGTTATCGACACGTCCGGACGCCTTGGCCTGAACGCTATCACTGTACAAATGAAGAATGGAACTAAGCGCATAATTAAATG
Organism: uncultured Candidatus Puniceispirillum sp.; assembly: GCF_963979125.1. NCBI lineage: Bacteria > Pseudomonadati > Pseudomonadota > Alphaproteobacteria > Puniceispirillales (SeqCode) > Puniceispirillaceae (SeqCode) > Puniceispirillum (SeqCode) > uncultured Candidatus Puniceispirillum sp. Next base: position 4,310 of record NZ_CAXBVX010000029.1, on the reverse strand, counting down.
TGGGGCGCTTGGTGTTTCAGGTGGCTGGAATCCAAATGTACATCTAACTTGTCATCAACGAGGTTTTCCTCAATGGCAAGACGATATTGCCGCTTTTGTTCCTGGTGGCTCCCTGCCTGTCGGTCTTGGTGTTGCTGGCGCGGCAAATGGCCAATTCAGCCTGGATGCATGTCTTTTATCCGGTGTTCAGACAGCTGTTGCCTTGTTGGAAGATATCGATATCAAAGCAAAAGCAATCAAAATACCCAAAGCTGAGGATGCAAAAATCAATATTATGCCTTTCTGGCATGTGGGTTATGGCAAGAAAAGAGCATGGGTTGACCAGCAGAACGATGTGACCGTCAAAGATATAAAGCTTGCGCATCAGGAAAATTTTTGTTCAGTCGAACATTTGAAACGCTACACAACGTTAGGCATGGCAACCGATCAGGGAAAAACATCTAATATTTCTGGTCTGGCGATCATGGCTGAATTATCAGGAAAATCGATTCCCGATGTTGGCACCACAATGTTTCGCCCCCCTTACACGCCTACCGCCATTGGCGTTATGGCAGGGCGGTCACGTGACAGTCATTTTCGCCCTACCCGCCTGACGCCTTCACATAAATGGGCCGAAGAACAAGGCGCCGTCTTTGTAGAAGCTGGTATGTGGTTACGCGCGCAATGGTATCCACTACAAGGCGAAACACATTGGCGGGAAAGTGTTGACCGCGAGGTACTTGCCACCCGTGCCTCAGTTGGCGTGTGTGATGTAACAAGTCTTGGCAAGATTGATATTCAAGGCAGTGACGCAACAATATTCATCAATCGGGTTTACTGTAACGGATTTGCCAAATTGCCTGTTGGCAAGACACGCTATGGGTTGATGTTGCGCGAAGACGGTATCGTCATGGATGATGGAACAACGGCACGCCTTGCCGAGTCACATTATGTCATGACCACAACTACAGCCAATGCAGTGAGCGTTTTTAGGCATCTTGAATTTTGCCGCCAATGTCTCTGGCCTGACCTAGATGTTCAGCTTATTTCAACAACTGAAAGTTGGGCTCAATATGCTATCGCTGGCCCGAATGCCCGCAAAGTTCTTGAAAACATTGTTGACCCTGAGTTTGATCTGTCAAATACGGCATTTCCATTTATGGCCTGTGGCGAAATAACTGTTTGTGGGGGATTAAGAGCACGTTTGTTCAGGATTTCTTTTTCTGGTGAACTGGCTTACGAGCTTGCTGTACCAACACGTTATGGTGATGCGCTGATCCGGCGCATCATGGAAGCTGGTGTCCCCTTTGACATCGTTCCCTATGGCACCGAAGCACTTGGCGTCATGCGCATAGAAAAGGGACATGCTGCTGGTAACGAGCTGAATGGCACCACCACGGCACTTAATCTGGGATTAGGACGCATGGTATCGTCAACAAAAGATAGTATCGGCAGCATATTGTCTCGCCGAGAGGGCCTGACACAACCAGACGCCGTGATCCAGGTCGGCTTCAAGCCGATAAATCATGCCGATACGTTGGACGCTGGCGCACATCTCATGCGGGTTGATGATCCCATTAATGCCGCACATGATCAGGGTTACATCACATCTGTATGCTACTCGCCCAGCCTTGGCCATTCAATTGGACTAGGTTTCCTGAGCAACGGTTCAAATCGTATCGGTGAGATTATCCGCGCTGTAAACCCACTTCAAGGAAGAGAAACCCTAATCGAAGTTGTTAGTCCGCACTTTATCGACCCAGAGGGAGAACGTCTCCATGCATGATCTAGCTCCTTTATACCCCCTTGGTGGTTATAGTCCGCAAATAGATATTTATGATCGCATCACCCTCACCGAAAATGCCGATTTTGCTTATGCGTCAGTCGCAGCACATGCAAATTGTTCCGGCAAACTTAATGACATCGCTTTAGAAACTATTGGGGTTGCCCTGCCCTCAACTGGGCAAATGACTAGTAACGATAGCATGACAGCTATATGGACAGGTCCCGATCAATGGATGATTGAAGCCCCAATACATTCACATGAAACAATGGCTACGCATCTAAGCATAAAGCTAGCTGGTATCGCCGCCGTAACCGAGCAAAATGACTCATTTGTTCATTTTGATCTGGTCGGTGAAGTATATATCGATGTTTTAGAACGGTCGTGCGCGGTGAATAGCCGACAAATGCCTCATAACGCCGTCATCCGCACAACGATTGAGCATATTTCATGTTTCATTCTACATCGTTCGACTGGGCATGTCTCAATTCTGGGTGCACGCTCATCAGCAAAATCACTTCATCATAATTTAACAAATAGTATAAGGTCTGTTATTTAACTAACTGATTACATATAATTTATGTAGATGGTAAAGATCGGTTATCCTGCACACGGAATAAATTAATTCTGCGTCGTTCCTCTTTCGGGGTTATCCCAAAGGTGGCCTTGTAATGCGTCACCATTACTGTTGTGTTGCTATAGCCGGTGGCATAAGCAATGTCAGCAAGCGTGTCATTTGAATAAAGGACGAGTTGACGCGCTGCTTTCATCCGCATTAAGCGATAATAATGCGATGGGCTTTGACCTGTAGCTTTTTTAAAGCCACGTTCAAGTTGACGGGCAGATAGACCCACTGCTTGAGCAACCTCACTAACAGACATAGTCTCGTCGATATGTGTTGCAAACAGATGCACCGCCTGCTGAATGGCAGGTGGCAACATGTCATCAGCACTTGCTGTATAAAATGCCGGAATCCGCTGGCGCACCCCTTCACCGCGCACAAGTGGGTGTTGAAACCAACAAGCTACTTCGGTCATGACTGGCGCGCCTAATTCCTGTTCGATCAGATGCAACATCATATCGAAAGCTGCCGCTGCACCTGACGCGCTAAACCGCAATTGATCTGTCACGATCACATCGTCAACCGCCTTAATATGCGGAAATTCAGCCTCAAAAGCCGCCTTATAACACCAATGTACACTACAAACATGCGCATCCATCAAACCAGCACGCGCCAGCGGGAAAACACCGCCGCTGACAGCGCCCATACGAGTGCCATGACGCGCAAACTGTCGCAGTAATCCAGATGATTTCTGCTCATGTTCCAAACGTGCCATCGGTCCACTGAGGCAAAATATAAAATCAAGTTTGTTGGCATCATCCAATATAACGTCGGGGTCAAAATAAACCCCCGCGCTTGCAGGCACACGTGCCCCATTCTCGGAAATCAGTTGCCATCCAAAGCGATCCTGTCCAGCAATTTCATTTGCTGCACGCAATGGTTCTATCATCGACGTCAGGCATGACATTGGAAAACCTGGAAAAATCAAAAATCCGAGTTGGGTCTTTTGGTAAGAGGATGATACTGGATGCTGTTCACTATCTCGTGCCATAAAACTACCAATTTGTTACAGCCATTAGCGATGCCTTACATGTTCATTACATTGAAACGGTACTAAAGCCAACAGATCAGCATCATTTTTCTAAATGCAAATCTGGCCAGACCCCCGGTGATGTTTCGGCACCATCGTCAAATTGGGATAAATAATCTACCAGCAATGAACGATTATTAATGAACCCTTTATAGGTTGCCAAATCTTCAGGGATATCACGTAAAACCCTGTGTAATCGGCGTCCCCATTTTGGAACCGTAACAATATCCCCAAATTTAATCAGATAGCACCGGATGGGAAACACCAACGCATTTGACCTCGGCAATCGAAAAAATGTTTGCAACTCGACCCGAAGATACTGCTTTTCACCTACATTTTCAGGCGTCAAACTGGCCTTTTCAATGCCCCATTTATGATAATTTTCTGGACTTGTATCCAGCAGAGGATTGACCGTAAGTGTCCAGTTCAAACGGCGGGCGGGCGTGCCTTGTTGAATGGCCAGCAAAAACTTTAATGCCCGTTTAAAAATACCCATTTCATGCGCGCGCGGCACCGGCGCATGCCATTCAAAGAAATTCATACCAATATCAAAATCTAGCGACCAATCAGCTTGCGTGGTGACCATACCCGCATCCATCCATAAATTGTCATCACGCTGATCCAGAACACAGAAATCACCTTGTGCTTGCCGCGTGATATATTCCATTGGTCCATAGGGCAAAGTGGTGTTGTCCATAAACACAAAACTATCATCAATACTCATGGGGCGATTAATCCACCGCCAATGAGTGCCATCACGGTGCAATTCAAACAGATCAGGATAATCTTCTGACTTTGACATCATGATCAGTTCCAGCAAATCCCAACCAGCTAAATTCATATGCGGCAGTGACTGGCACCGAAGCGGATCTTCATCAAGCACTATCGCCCTGTCC
>NZ_CAXBVX010000028.1:0-20330 GCF_963979125.1 uncultured Candidatus Puniceispirillum sp. | reverse complement strand
TGTGGCCGGATGATGCTTATGGATTCAGGAATTGGCGGCCAAACCAACGCCAGCGTCCATCATAACCTGGCATGGTGCAGTTGATGCGGGCGCGCTTGCCATTCAAAGGACCTGGCAGGCGGATTTCAGCGCGCGGCCCCATAATCGTCACATCAAGCTTCCCGTAAATACTATTAAAGCACCGTAGTTGATTGGGTTTGTCCATATCAGGGGCAAGCGTAAAGCCATAAATGGGTGGATTTTGATCAAGAATCACATCTTCGGGGGTGATCTGGTCAACCTTGAGCGGCAAACCATTGATGGCCAGATCAAGCCGGCTTAGCGTGCCATATTGCTCGTTCATGGCAAAACGAGGCAATTCGTAAAAGCCATTATAGCCATGTGCAATGCCCGAATTCTGGCCAAAGGCGGCGGTAAAGCCCGCTTTTTTGACCGCGTCAATGACCGCCATGTTATATTCGCCATAGGGATAGGCAAATAAGGCCGGGCGTAACCCCAGTTCGGCGATAAAGCGCGCATTCGATTCGGCAATTTCGCTTTTGCTACGCTCGATACTGATTTGGTGCATATGTGGATGTGTGCGTGTCTGGCTTCCGATGGTCACGCCCGCAGATTGTAATTCGCGGATCTGATCCCAGGTCATATACCCATACCGGTTGGCATCAATAGGCTGGGTAGCCACGAAAAGCGTAAAAGGCATGTCTAATGCCTGTAGCCGTGGCCAGGCTTCCTGATATACCGACTGGTAAGCATCATCGATGGTGATGGCAACGGTGCGGTCGGGAAGCGGCTGTCCAGATTGCAAATATTCGACGATTCGCGGCAATGGCCAAACGGTGAAATCGCCATTTTGCAGACGCTCCAGATGTGCATCAAATTGTTCAAGCCGGATATTGGTTGTTGGGTATTTGTTTTCGCCAAAACGATGATACATAAGAATGCTGGCATGATCGGCGGCCATAGCAGCACCCGCACCCAAGCCATAGGCGCAAAGAAGCATGACCATCAGGTAAAATCTTAAAAAGCTACTTTGTAGTTTGACGCCCAACATATCCGTCTCAATTTAGATGTAATTTGCAGATGTCGCTTTTCATAGTACATTGGCGACATGAACGATAGTAAAGACTACTTTAGAATTAGTATATTGAAAATGAATCTGAATCAGATCGGGGCTTTTGCAGCCTTTGCGCAGGATCGTAAATGACAAAGCCTATATCCAAACCCTGTATCCTTGCGCTCGAATCAAGTGGTGCCCTGCTGAGCGTAGCGGTGTATCGTGACGGCAGTATTGCCAGCCTTATTTCGCATAATATCACGCATGGCCATGCCAAGGATATTGTGCCAACCGCGATGGCGGCATTAGCGCAAGCTGGATGTGGCTTTGAGATGGTAACGCATGTGGCGGCAGGCGCAGGACCGGGATCATTTACCGGCATTCGGGTGGCGTTGGCCTGTGCAAAGGGATTTTGTCTGGCCTGGGGGGCAAAGGGAATTGGCGTATCCGGCCTGCAAGCGCTGGCCAGACATGCGGCAGAGCACGACTATAATGACAACGCGCCCATGCTGATCACGGCTGATACACGGCGCGGGATGCTATATTGCCAGTTTTTTGATGCAGACGGTCAGGCGGCAGGTACGATTTTTGAAGCCGCGCCAGAGAAACTGCCAGCGTTGCGGCGTGGCATGGATGATAATGCCAAGCTGGACATGCCGCTTTATGTTGGTGGGTTTGAATATGAACAGCTTGCCGATATTTTTGCCAAAGACGATGTGCGCGTGATCCAGCCTGAGATGGCGTTGCCGCTTGATGCCGCGATGATCGCGGCTGATGCAGCTTATCAAATCATGACGGATATGACGCCGCCGCTTGCCCCGCTTTACCTTGCGGCGGCAAAATTAGGGCCTCCCAAGAAAGATGCAAAGAAAACACCAAACAAGACCGCTAAGAAAGCCAAGAGAAAGCCAGCGCCGGCGGCGCAAGGCTGATGCCGCTGATACATCTTGGCATCGAACATAAAGAGGCTATCGCCAGCCTCGAAGCCGCACTTTTTGAACGTCCCTTTACGCCGGCATCACTGGCCAGCCTATTTGCCGGGAAAGCATTTGCTGGCTTTGCGCTGATAGATGATAGTGATGAACCTCATAATGCGGATATGCTGTCCTATATATTGCTGCGTCAGGTATGTGACGAAGCTGAAATCCTTTCACTTGGTACAGCGCGCGCGCATCAAGGCAAAGGCCATGCCCGCCAGCTATTGACCGCAACATGCGAGATGTTGCTGCAAACTGGCATATGCCGTATTCATCTTGATGTGGCCGCGTTGAATGAGGCAGCGCTTGCACTTTATTCAGGGTGCGGGTTTGAGGAAAGTGGGCGCCGCGCAGGATATTATGGCACCGCGCCGCATCGCCAAGATGCGATCATCATGTCAAAGCCATTAAAATGATGGCGTTGTTCCGTTTGAAGTTCGCATTTTGCGGCATTAGTGACTATATCAAGCACTGATAAGACCTAACTTCGTCTTGACCAGCCTCGCGGCAAACAGGTAAAAGAAAAAGATTGCCGCGCTAAATCGAGTGATACCGCACCATTGACCAAGAAACTTTTTATTAAAACTTATGGCTGTCAGATGAATGTCTATGATTCTGATCGTATGACCGATGTGCTTGCGCCGTTAGGCTATGCGCCAACCGAAACGCCCGATGGCGCGGATATGGTGATATTAAACACCTGTCATATTCGTGAAAAAGCATCTGAAAAGGTGTTTTCGGAACTTGGCCGCCTGCGGATGATGAAAGAAAAAGCGCGCGAACAGCAAGGCCGTGTGGTGACGATTGCCGTGGCCGGATGTGTGGCACAGGCCGAAGGCGCCGAAATCACCCGACGGGCGCCATGGGTTGATATTGTCGTTGGCCCACAAACATATCATCGTTTGCCTGAGCTTATTGCCGAAATCGACCCAACAGTGCGCAAGCGTGCCATTGATACCGATTTTCCGCAGGAAGTGAAATTTGACCTGTTGCCCGAGGAACATGCCCCGCGTGGACCAGCAGCCTTTCTGAGTGTGCAGGAAGGATGTGACAAATTCTGTGCTTTTTGCGTGGTGCCCTATACGCGTGGTGCCGAATATTCACGGCCAGCTGTCGATGTACTGAGCGAGGCCAAACGCCTTGTTGCCAGCGGTACGCGCGAAATCACGCTTTTGGGACAGAATGTAAATGCCTATCACGGTGATGATGGACATGGGTCTGTATGGTCGCTTGGGCGTTTGATTCATGCGCTTGCCGAGATTGATGGGCTGGCGCGCATCCGCTATACGACGTCGCATCCGCTGGATATGGATGATGAATTGATCGCCGCGCATGGCAATGTGCCGCAATTAATGCCGTATCTGCATTTGCCGATCCAGTCAGGGTCAAACCGCGTGCTTGACGCGATGAACCGCCGCCATTCAAAAGATATATATTTCGGCGTGATTGACAAGTTGCGGCAAGTGCGCCCCGATATTGCCATGTCAGGTGATTTCATCGTCGGGTTTCCAGGCGAAAGCGATCAGGATTTTGCCGATACGCTGGCACTGATCGATCGGGTCGGTTATGCGTCTGCCTATTCATTCAAATATAGTCCGCGCCCAGGTACGCCCGCATCTTTATCCGACCTACAGGTGCCCGAAGCGGTAAAATCAGACCGCCTTGAAGCATTACAGCAATTATTGAACGCCCAGCAATTTGCCTTTAACAAAAAAACCGAAGGCATGAGGCTGGATATTCTTGTCGAACGTAGCGGCAAACGTGATGGCCAGATGGCAGGGCGAAGCCCATTTATGCAGGCTGTTAACTTTGCCGGTAGTGAAGAGCAGATTGGCCAGATTATTGCCTGTGATATTGTCGAAGGCCGACAAAATAGTGTAACCGCCGAAATTACTTCCATGAAGGGGGCAGCGTGAGCGAAAAAAATGCCAAGTCCACCATAAGGATGGACTTTGAAGATAACGCAACAGTGGCGTTATTGTTCGGCGAACATAATCAGAATCTTATGCAGATCGAAGAGGCGCTGGATGTAAAGCTGGATTCGTTTGGCAATAGCATCAAAATATCTGGTGCGTCAGCGGCATCCAAGGAAGCGCGCAAGGTCATCGAAACGCTGTATAAAACGATGCGCGATGCGGGAGCTGATGAAATCGATAAATCGATGGTTAGTGATGCCCTGCGCTGGGAAAACAATAATAAGGCCTCTGCAACGCCACCAGCGATTGAGTCGATTGATACCTGGAAAAAGAAAATTGTCGCCAAAACATCTGGCCAGAACCAGTATCTTGGACTGTTGCGCCAAGATGAAGTGGTGTTCGGGCTAGGACCTGCCGGTACGGGTAAAACCTATATGGCGGTAGCGCGCGCGGTCGAAGCGCTGAAAAAGCGCGAAGTCGAACGTATCGTATTATCGCGGCCAGCGGTTGAAGCTGGCGAGCGGCTTGGTTTTCTGCCAGGTGATATGAAGGACAAGGTTGATCCCTATCTGCGCCCGCTTTATGACGCGTTATATGACATGATGCCTGCCGATAAGGTCGATCGCATGTTGACCAGCGGCGAAATCGAAATTGCCCCTTTGGCCTTTATGCGGGGGCGGACGCTGAGCGCATCCTATGTGATTATCGATGAAGCGCAGAACACAACACCAGTGCAGATGAAAATGGTACTGACCCGGCTTGGGCAGGATTCACGCATGGTTATTACGGGTGATTTAAGTCAGGTTGATCTGCCTGCTGGTCATCCGTCAGGTTTGGCAGAAGCGGTATCGATTTTGACGGATATTAAAGGTGTTGGCATAATCCACTTATCAGGTAAAGATGTGGTAAGGCACCCTGTTGTCGCGCGCATTCTGCAAGCCTATGAAAACGGACAGACGTAATGATTGACCCAAATCCGGAGCCTGACAGTTTAACGCAAATAGATGCGGATGATGATGCCATATCTGGTTATGATGGCATGCAATGGATCACGCCGGATAAGCATCACATTGACATTTTGAGTGACCAAAATGGCTGGCCAGCCGAAGCAAGCGATCATATGAAAGCATGTTTCTGCCAGATGCTTGACGCGGCTTTGGCGGCGCATGATATGACGCGCTGTACGGTTAGCTTGTTATTATGTAGCGACGATAAGATCAGACAGTTAAATCACGATCATCGCGGCAAGAACAAAGCCACCAATGTGCTGTCCTTTCCAAGCCAAGATGACGATAATATGGCGTTTTATATAGCGGTGGATGCGGACGATCAAAATAGGGAAGAAATAGGTGATATTGCGATTGCCTATGAAACCTGTGTGCGTGAAGCAGAGGAAAGCGGCATTAGTACGCATGACCATGTCACGCATCTGTTCGGGCATGGTGTGCTGCATCTTTTAGGATATGACCATGAGACTGATGCTGATGCCAATGAAATGGAAATGCTGGAAAGCAGCCTGCTAGCCGCGATCGGTATTGCCAACCCCTATGGTGACATAGAGGATGAGGAAACCAGAGATGATAACGCTACGAACAAGATGCCGATGACGAGGTTTTCATCATGATTGATGTGCTGTTAAACAAGGTTAAAGCTTGGTTCGCGCGTCCCGAATCACGGCGGCAGAAAATGACTGAATTGCTTGAAGATTCGGCAACAGACCGCGAGCTTTTTGACCGACATGAAGGTACGTTATTGCATAATCTGCTTGGGCTTCGTGATAAAATTGCTGCGGATGTGATGATCCCGCGGGCGGATATTGTTTCGGTCAGTATGCGCAATGAATTTTCCGCGATCAGCAAGCAGATTTCGCAAGTCAGACATAGCCGTATTCCGGTCTATCGCGAAACGCTGGATGATGTTGCTGGCTTTATTCATGTGAAAGATATTTTTGCCAGTTTGCAGGCTGGTGACATGCCGCCTATCAAGTCGCTTTTGCGCCCCGCTTTGTTTGTTGCGCCAACAATCCGGCTTTTGGATCTGTTGCATGAAATGCGCTTGAAGCGGCGTCATCTGGCACTTGTCGTTGACGAATTTGGCGGTGTTGACGGGTTGATTACGATTGAAGATTTGATCGAAGAAATCGTTGGTGACATCGAAGATGAGTATGATGAAACAGTGGCGTTGCGGTTTGATATTAATGGTGATGGCACAGCGATCGCCGATGCCCGTCTTGAAATTGAAACGCTGGAAACGGTGACAGGCACGCTACTTGATGATGATGATCGTGATGAGATTGATACGCTTGGAGGGCTGGTTTGCGCTGAGGCTGGACGAGTGCCAACGCGCGGTGAAATAGTCCGGCATTCAAATGGGTTACAATTCGAGGTGCTGGAAGGCGACCCACGGCGAATCACGCTGGTCAAAATCAGGGGTCTTATCCGCATACCGCAACATGAGCAAAACTAGGCGGTATGGGTGATGCGTTTCTGGAAACAGCCATTCTGGAAACAGCCATTTTGGGACATACCAAAGGTGATGAGGCGTTACCCGCATATCGGTTCGTTCATTGCAGGCTGTGTTGCCAGTCTTTGTCTGCCGCCATTAGGGCTTATATTCACGATTTTTGCTTTATCCTTTCCCGCGCTTAAAGCGGTTCAGGCGCCTAACGCATTTCGGGCCGCCAGCATATGGATGGCGGCAGGTCTTGGATGGTTTGTGTTCTCGACCTATTGGATTTCACATTCGCTTTTTGTTGCTGATCCGCGCCTGTGGATAGCTATGCCGTTTGTTGTTTTCGGTCTTGCTGCTGTGCTGGCTTCATTCTGGGCTGTAGCTGGGTGGGCAGCATGGCGTTGTGGCCATACAGCACAAGGGCGTCTGATCTGGCTGGTGGCTATGCTGGGTGTGGCCGAATTTGCCCGTGGTTTTGTCGCAACAGGATTTCCATGGAATGCGCCAGGCTATCTGTTCAGCTTTGACCTTGGGGCATTACAGGCGGCCAGCTGGTTTGGGATCTATGGCCTTAATATCATCGCGTTGCTGTTTGCTTTTTCACTAGCGCTATGGCGGGTTGCAGCGCGGCAAATAGCATTGGTTCTGCTGATTGTGCCTTTGTTGCTGTCGCTTCTGGGGATCGTGCGGATTGATTATCTGCAAGATGTGGTGACGCCTGACAGCAGTCCATCCGTGCGCATCGTCCAGCCATCAGTCATGCAACAGGAAAAATGGCAGAGATCAAGGCGGTCAGCGCATTTGCAACGGCTTGTTGATTTATCCACTCAGAAGGTTCCTGTGCCGCGGCTGGTGATCTGGCCGGAAACGGCTTTTGCTGGTTTTGCCAGCCAAGAACCGAATTTGTTGCGCCAGACTGTAGCATCAGCCACGCCGTTTGACGGCTATCTGCTGACTGGTATTCCACGTCTTGATGACCAAGACAGATTATTTAATGCGGCGGTTTTGCATAGCCATGATGGCGCGCTGAAAGCGGTTTATGACAAACGTCATCTTGTACCGTTTGGCGAATATGTTCCGTTTCGTAGTCTGCTTCCCTTTATTGATGTGATTGCCGGACCCCGGGATTTTAGCGCGGGGACGACAAACAAGCTGTTTGATGTGCCGGGTTTTGGCAAAGCGCAGATATTGATCTGCTATGAAGTGATTTTTTCAGGCACCGTCATTGATCGCAATAACAAGCCAGATTTCATCGTCAATCTGACAAATGATGGATGGTTTGGCCATACGGCAGGTCCATGGCAACATCTGGCGCAAAGCCAGATGCGTGCAGTCGAGGAAGGCATGACCATGTTCCGCGCTGCGAATGCCGGGATCAGCGGTGCGTTTGATCCGCTTGGTCGGCCGCTTGGCCAGATCGGGCTTGGCATTGCGGATAGTATTGATGTGAAGGCTGTTGCTCCGCTGGCGTCAACGCTGTTTGCCAAAATGGGGCATCTGCTGTTTTTCTGTCTGTTGTTCCTGAATGCAGGGTTTGCGCATTGGCTTGATAGGCGGCTTGACCGCCGCCGCTAGTTAAGGCAAAAAACCATGTCAAAAAATAAACGAGGATTCCATGCCATATCTTTTCACATCTGAGTCTGTGTCCGAAGGACATCCTGACAAATTGTGCGATCGTGTATCCGATACGGTGCTTGATCTGTTTCTGACAGCTGATCCAGAAGCGCGCGTTGCGTGTGAAACTTTGGCAACGACCAATCGTGTTATTCTGGGTGGTGAGGTGCGGGCACCAGAAGATAAAATCGTGGGTATCATGAAGCAAATCGAACCTGCTGTTCGTGCGGCGGTCAAAGATATTGGCTATGAGCAGGATAAATTCCATCATGCGCATTTTGAATTTCAGAATTATTTGCATGAACAGTCAGCTGACATTGCCATGGGTGTTGATGAAGGCGCTGACAAGGATGAAGGCGCAGGTGATCAGGGGCTTATGTTTGGTTATGCCTGTGATGAAACCGACGTGTTAATGCCCGCCCCGATTCATTATTCACATCAGATTCTAAAACGTCTTGCCGCGATGCGCAAAAGTGATGCTGATTCCATTTTACGGCCTGATTCAAAAAGCCAGATCACATTGGTGTATGATGATAATGGCAAGCCCACAGGCGCGCATAAGATTGTCTTGTCCACCCAACATGCCGAAGGCGCATCGTCAGATGATATACGTAAATTGGTGACACCTGTAATTGCCGATATTCTGCCAGATGGCTGGATGGTGGCCACCGATGATCTGCTGGTGAATCCGACAGGCAATTTTGTTATCGGGGGACCAGATGGTGATGCCGGTCTGACAGGCCGCAAGATTATTGTTGATACATATGGTGGTGCCGCGCCGCATGGTGGCGGTGCTTTTTCAGGAAAAGATCCGACAAAAGTTGATCGCTCAGCCGCCTATGCCGCACGCTATCTGGCCAAGAATGTTGTGGCAGCTGGTCTGGCAACAAAATGTACCATCCAGCTTGCCTATGCGATTGGCGTTGCTGATCCAGTATCGGTTTATGCGAATACGCATGGCACCGGACAGGGCAGTGATGCCGACTTGCAACAAGCACTTAGCCAGTGCATGAAGCTGACCCCGCGGGGCATTCGTGAGCATCTTGGACTGAATAAGCCAATCTATGCATCAAGTGCAGCCTATGGCCATTTTGGCCGCGTTGCTGGTGAAGCTGGGGCGGGATCATTCAGCTGGGAAGCTACTGATCTGGGTGCAACCCTGAAAACGGCTTTGGGCTAGATCCGCCAGGCTTGAATTAAGTTTCGTTTGGATTATATCTGGTGACATATAAATTGTGGCTGGTGAATTGTGGCTGGCGACATGGGGAATGGTTTGGTAATGGCTGCTGACACGAAAAATTCAGATTCAGCAAAACCAGATTCAAAATATGAGGATTTTTCCGCGCCACGCTTTTATGGGCGGCGCAAAGGGCGCCCCCTGCGGCAAACAATGCAAGGGTTGCTGGCGGATAAATTGCCCAAAGTACGTTTTGATCTGGCACAATCTGCAGCGCACCAATTCACCACGTCATATAATGATATTTTTCTGGAAATCGGATTTGGTGGGGGTGAGCATATCGCTGGACTCGCCAAGCAACGCCCAGATGCCGGTTTCATTGGTGCCGAGCCATTCATAAATGGTGTCGCCAGTTTGCTTCGGCATATGCAGGATGATGATATCGGGAATATCCGTATCTGGGATGATGATGTGCGGCTGATTTTTGCCTCATTGGCGGATGCCTCATTGGCCGGTGCCTATGTGATGTTTCCCGATCCCTGGCCGAAAAAGCGTCATGCGGGACGGCGGATTCTGCAAACAGATGTGATGGATTCACTAGCACGGCTGATCCGGCCAGGTGGAAGCCTAGTGATGGCCAGCGATGACCCGACGGCAAAAAGCTGGCTACTTCAGGCCGCCATGCGGCATCCAGCCTTTGACTGGACTGCGCGCTGTGCGGATGACTGGCAGACGCGCCCATCACATTTGCCCACGACGCGCTATATGAAAAAGGCCGAAAATGAAGCCCGCCGCCCGTCCTGGTTTATCTTTACCCGTAATGAGCCAAAGCGGATTTGACGGAATCGCTTGTCATTCGGCGCTTTACCCTATATATGTAGTTCAAAATTAGCTGTCGCATAGATGGTGAGCCGCAGGCTCACTTTTTTATTGGCTGATATGTGGATGGATTGGGCGCAATAGCGAGACCAGCTTGGTAGAGACAAAAGTAAGCAAGATTATCGAAGCGGCGGTTGAAGACCTTGGTTTTCAGCTGGTACGCGTTTTGTTTATGGGCGGTAATTCGGGGCGCAATCAGCTACAGATTATGGCCGAGCCTGTTGAAGATCGTGAGATGACAGTCGAGGATTGCAGAAAGCTGAGTCGGCATATTGCCGCCTTGCTGGATGTGGAAGATCCGATTTCCAGTGCCTATGTTTTGGAGGTGAGCTCACCGGGGATTGACCGGCCGCTGACGAAAATCGAAGATTACGAGAGATTTGCAGGAGAATTGGCCAAAATAAATCTGCGGATGATGCGCGACGGCCGCCGCCGGTTCAATGGCCGCCTGAATGGGTTTGACGACGATGGCAAGATTGTTCTGGAAACATCCTTTGGGCGGTTTGTATTTGCCTTTGACGAGATAGATTCGGCGCGTATTGATCCAGCAGAAATTCTGGCGACGCCACATAAAGATAAGTAGATGGATAAGACAGATAATTGACTAAAGATAAGGGGGTGATGATGACGATGCCATCAAGACCCCAAAGACAGGTAACAACACCTCAAGTGCTTGAAATAGGCAAGCGTTTGAAAACAGATAAGTCGAGACGATAATGGATACATCATCAATTCCGGGTATGGAACTCATTCAGGTCGCCGATGTGGTGGCTCGTGAAAAATCGATTGAGCGTGAAGAAGTCATGCTGGCGATGGAAGAAGCGATTCAAAAAGCAGGCCGTGCAAAATACGGTCTGGAACGTGATATTCGGGCCATGATTGACCGCAAATCGGGTGCTATTCGGCTGGAACGCTGGATGGAAGTTGTCGAAGAAGTTGAAGATGACGAAACCCAGATAAGCGTTGCTGAAGGTGCAAAATTGAATCCTGCGCTGGGCGTTGGTGAGTTTACCAAGCAATCACTGCCCCCGATTGAGTTTGGTCGCATCGCCGCGCAGACTGCCAAGCAGGTGATTTCGCAAAAAGTGCGTGATGCCGAGCGCGCGCGTCAGTTTGAAGAATATAAAGACCGGGTTGGCGAGATTGTTGTTGGCACCATCAAACGTGCTGAAAGCTATTCGATTACAGTTGATCTTGGTCGCGCCGAAGCGGTGATACGTCGCGAAGAAATGATCCCGCGTGAAAATCTGCGCCAAGGTGATCGCGTTCGTGCCTATATCATTGATGTGCGCGAAGAACAGCGTGGTCCGCAAATCTTTTTGTCGCGTGCCTGTAATGAATTTATGGCCAAGTTGTTTACCCAAGAAGTGCCAGAAATTTATGATGGTATCATCGAAATCAAAGGTGTGGCGCGTGAAGCAGGTAGCCGTGCCAAAATTTCAGTGCTTTCAAATGATCCAGGCATTGATCCGGTTGGTGCCTGTGTGGGTATGCGTGGTAGCCGTGTTCAGGCGGTTGTTGGCGAATTACAAGGCGAGAAAGTGGAAATCATTCCCTATAATGAAGACCCTGCGGCTTTTGTCGTGAATGCGCTTGCGCCTGCTGAAGTTGCCAAGGTGGTGATGGATGAAGTGGCTGGCCGGATGGAAGTTGTTGTGCCTGACGATCAGCTTAGCCTTGCGATTGGTCGTCGTGGACAGAATGTCCGCCTCGCCTCGCAATTATCAGGCTGGTATATTGATATTCTGACTGAGGCTGAAGAATCCGAGCGTCGTCAGGAAGAATTCCGTACCCGGTCAACAGGCTTTATCGAAGCTTTGAACATTGATGATGTGATCGCGCATTTGCTGGTTGCCGAAGGCTTTGTGTTGCCGGAAGAAATCGCCGAAAGCACGATTGACGAATTGGCAAATATTCAGGGTTTTGACGAAGATATTGCAACCGAACTGCAAAATCGTGCGGTTGATTATGTCGCGCGCGAAACAACAAGGATCAATGAAGCTCTTGATAATCTGAAAGTGGCTGATGATCTGCGTGCTTTTGAATATATTAGTCTGGCCATGTTGCTGTCGCTTGCCGAAAACAACATTCTGACGCTTGATGACCTTGCTGATCTTGATAATGAGGAGTTGGTCAGCCTGCTTGGTGAACATGGCCTGAGCGATGACGCCGAAGCGGGTGATATTATCATGGCCGCACGCGCACATTGGTTTGATGATGAAGATGATCAAACCGCTGATACAGAGGCAGAGGCAGGTGATACATCTGCTGATGCGTCTGACAGCTAGATCATGTTGGGATCGGCCTCATGGTTACGCGCACCTGCATCGCAACGGGACAAACGCTTCCTACCAACAGCCTGATTCGCTTTGTTGCGAGTCCGGACGGGGTAGCGGTTGCTGATCTTGCTGAAAAATTGCCAGGTCGCGGTGCATGGGTGATGGCTGATGCGACCAGCATTTCAAAAGCTGATAGTAAAGGCCATTTCAAACGCGCTTTGGGCGTAGGTCTGGCCAATGACCCAGAAGATATAGGCCACATAGTATCTATGTTACGTAGCCGCGTTTTATCATTGGTGGCAATGGCGCGCCGGTCAGGCGTGGCGTTTGCAGGCGCAGGCAAATTGCTGGTAGATGGTTCATTTGATGCGCTTTTGGCAGCACAGGATGCGTCGGAGCGTGAATGTAGAAAGCTTGAAAACAAGCTAGGCGTCAGCTGGGTTAGCCAGTCTTTGACAGCCGAGGAGCTTGGTCATATTTTCGGAAGAGACAGTATTGCCTATGTAGGGCTTCGGGGTGCAGCAGCGCGTGGCGGTGCGGCATTGATTGGTAATTTGCATGACGAGATCATGCGTTTAGACGGGTTTTATGGTGCAACGGGTTGTCAGAACTAGCCTGACAGGTGTATCACCTAGCCATGTTTGCGAATTGTGGCTTGCCTAATTTGGTAAAGACATCGATTCGGTTGAAAGGGTCAGAAATGAGTGACGAGAGCGGCAAAACAAAGAAACTGAGTTTGTCCAGCGGCAAGTTAACACTGGGTAGCTTGGATGCGGGCAAAATGCGGGCTGGTCCATCAGTGACCGGACGCAAAACGGTTCAGGTCGAAGTGCGCCGCAAACGCGCGCCTGCGGCACCGTCGCGTACAGGTCAGCCTGTTGCCGAGGTCGCTGCTCCGCCTGAAGCACCTACGGTAAGTGAAACCCCTGTTGCCGCCCCCGCCACACCGCTAGCGGCAGATGACAAATTAACCGCGCAAGAACGCGCGGCGCGCGTCCGTGCTTTGCAGGAAGGTTTGAAAAAACCAACCCCGGCAATAGGTGAAGATGATGCCGCACCTGTTTCATCCGACGATATGGCGCCAGAAGCAACAACTGCAGAGGCCGAGATTGCCCCTGCGCCCGAACCAGACGTACCGCTTGATCCGGTTGAAGCACGACGCGCAGCTGAACTGGCCGAGCTTCGTGAAATTGAGGCCGGCGAAGAAGAGCGCCGCGCGTTAGAAGCCAAAAAACATGCCGATACGCAAGCGCGCCGTCAGGATGTGCCAGAGCGTGCTCCTGCTACGCCTACGCCACAAATGCCAGATCCAATCGGTGAAGCCCAGCAACGCCGCCGCAAGGCTGCTGATGAAATGGCGCCGCGGCGTCCGGGCGCATCGCGCCGCGATACTAATAATCGTCGCCAATCGGGAAAGATGACCATCAATCAGGCGCTTTCAGGTGATGAAAGCCGTCGTCAACGGTCTTTGGCATCGGTCAAGCGGCAACGTGAAAAAGCGCGTATGCGTGAAGAACAGCCACAGGTCAAACAGGTCAGGGATGTAATCATTCCAGATACGATTAGCGTTAGCGAGCTAGCCAATCGTATGGCCGAACGTACGGCTGATGTTGTCAAGGAGCTGATGAAGCTGGGCATTATGGCGACCGCCACACAGGCAATCGATGGTGAAACTGCCGAATTGGTTGTGGGTGAATTTGGCCATAAGGTTCAGCGTGTATCGGAGTCGGATATTGAAATTGGTCTGACAGGTGATGATGATGATGATGAAAATCTACAGCCGCGCCCGCCAGTGGTTACGGTTATGGGGCATGTCGATCATGGTAAAACCAGCCTGCTTGATGCGATCCGTCGTACCGATGTAGCGGCAGGTGAATCAGGCGGTATTACGCAGCATATTGGTGCCTATCAGATCACCACAGCCAATGAGAATGTTATCACCTTTATCGATACGCCTGGCCACGAAGCGTTTACCGAAATGCGGTCTAGAGGTGCGAATATTACCGATATTGTTGTGCTGGTCGTCGCGGCTGATGATTCGGTTATGGCGCAGACAGTCGAAGCGATTAACCATGCCAAGGCGGCCGGTTGTCCGGTTATCGTTGCGGTCAATAAATGTGACAAGCCCGAAGCCGATCCGCAGCGCGTGCGTAATGACCTGCTGCAACAGGAAATCGTGACGGAAGATTTTGGTGGTGATGTGCTTTGTGTTGATGTTTCGGCACATACTGGGCTTGGCCTTGATAAGCTGGAAGAAGCGATTATGCTTCAATCCGAATTGCTGGAATTACGCGCCAATCCGGATCGCAATGCCGATGGTGTTGTGATCGAATCGAAGGTCGAGCGTGGCCGTGGTTCGGTTGCTACCTTGTTGGTTCAGCGTGGCACCTTACGACAGGGCGATATTTTTGTTATTGGTGCCGAAAGCGGCCGGGTTCGTGCCTTGCTTGATGACCGTGGACAGAAGCTTGCGCAAGCAGGTCCTGGTCAGCCTGTTGAAATTCTGGGTCTGAACGGTACGCCAATGGCTGGCGATAGCTGTGTGGTTGTCGAAACCGAAGCGCGCGCGCGTGAAATTGCCGAATATCGGACGCGGCGTAACAAGGATCATGACGCTGCGCGTGGTGCCCGTGGTTCGGTTGAACAAATGTTGTCGGCGATTGCTGCTGGTGAAGCCGAAGAATTGCCTGTGGTTATCAAGACCGATGTGCATGGATCGCTAGAGGCGATTCGCGTTGCGCTTGAAAAACTGGGTACCGAACAGGTCAAGGTACGTATGTTGTCATCGGGTGTTGGTGCACTGAGCGAATCGGATATCAGCCTTGCAACGGCGTCGAATGCAATCGTGATCGGCTTTAATGTGCGGGCGATTCCGCAAGCGCGCGATCTGGCCAAACGTGATGGTGTTGAAATCCGATACCATTCGATCATTTATGAACTGATCGATGAAGTGAAAGCGGCGATGGGCGGTTTGTTAAGTCCAGACACGCAAGAGGACTTTATCGGCTATGCCGAAATCCGGCAGGTGTTTGGCGTGTCGAAAGTTGGCAAGGTTGCTGGTTGTATGGTGACCGAAGGTGTTATCAAGCGTGGCTGTAAAGTGCGTTTGCTACGCGATAATGTCGTGATCCATGAGGGTGCATTGAAAACATTGAAACGCTTTAAGGACGAGGTCAAAGAAGTCCGTGAAGGCTTTGAATGTGGTATGGGCTTTGAAAATTATTCGGACATTCAGGAAAAAGATATGATCGAATGTTTCGAAATCCGTGAGATTGCCCGTACTCTCGATTAGTCAATAAATGTATCATTGCCTGTAGGGCGCGTATGTCCAGCCAGCGTAATCAGGTAGCATTATCAGCTTCAGGGTCGTGCGGCCGACAGGCTGATGGCCGTTAGGCCGATAATGGTAGCCAAACCGATAGATGGTGCTGTGTGAAAGGAAGTTGTCATGTCATCAAAGCCACGCAACAACCATAGTGCTAAGGGGCCAAGCCAGCGCCAGTTAAGGGTTGGTGAAACCTTGCGGCATGCCTTGTCGGATATTCTGTTTCGGGAAGATTTTTTCGACCCTGATCTGGAAAATGTATCAATCACCATTTCGGAAATTTCGATTAGCCCTGATTTGGGTAATGCGCGTGTCTATACGATGCCGCTTGGCGGGGTGAATGTCGAAGTCGTTTTGCCAGCATTGAACCGGCTGGCGCCCAAAATCCAGAGCATGGTCGCCCAGCGTGTGCAGTTACGCCGTGCGCCGCGGCTGAAATTTTTGCTTGATGAAAGTTTTGAAAATGCAGCGCGGATGAATATTCTGTTCAACGCGCTTCATCAGGACAAATAAAATGTCGCGCAAACAAGGCCAGCCCGTGCATGGCTGGGTGAATCTAGACAAACCTGTGGGGGTTAGCTCGGCCAAAGCCGTGGCGATTGTGCGGCGCGTGTTCAATGCGGCAAAAGCCGGACATGGCGGTACGCTTGATCCGTTGGCAAGCGGGGTGTTGCCTATCGCGCTTGGTGAAGCAACAAAGACGGTGGCTTTTGCGATGGGTAGCCACAAATCCTATGAATTCACGCTGGCATGGGGTGTTGAAACAAGTACGGATGATGGCGAAGGCAGCGTCACCAAGAGATCCGCAATACGCCCCAGCGAAGCAGAGGTAAATGCCATATTACCGCAATTTACCGGCCATATCGAACAGGTGCCGCCAGCCTATTCGGCGATCAAGGTCGATGGGCAACGCGCCTATAAATTGGCACGCAAGGCAGATGCCGATGATGATGCCCCAGCGGTGCAGTTAGCAGCGCGCCCGATCTATATCGAAACATGCACGCTTTTATCGCATAACGAAACCGAAGCCCGGTTTTATGTGGCCTGTGGCAAGGGCGCCTATATCCGGTCTATGGCGCGTGATATTGGCCGTGCGCTAGGCAGTGCGGCGCATGTGACAAGCCTGCGGCGCATGTCAGTTGGCAGCTTTCACGCGGATCAGGCGATTTCACTAGATTTTCTGGAAAATCTAGAGCATAGTGCGCCCGCTTTCGAGCATTTACATCCTGTTGTGAGTGCGCTGGACGACATCCCGGCGTTACCCATCTCGGGGGATGAGGCATCCTTGCTTCGTCACGGCCAAACCCTTGGTGCCTTAAGCCCGTCCGCACAAATGCGGTTTGCTGGTCTGGCAGAAGGGCAAACTGGTATTGCCATATGTGGTGATGTGCCAATTGCATTGGTGGCGATCAAAGCAGGGGCTGTATGCCCTGTCCGTGTTTTAAACCTATAAAACCATAGGAGGTTTTGATGTCGATTACGAATGAACGCAAAGCTGAACTGATTACTGAATTCGGCAAAAATGATAAAGATTCTGGATCATCTGCGGTACAGGTAGCAATCCTGTCCGAGCGCATCCGCAACCTGACCGAACATCTTAAGACACATAAAAAGGACTTTGGTTCACGCCGCGGTCTGCTGTCTATGGTTGGTCAGCGCCGGAGCCTGCTTGATTATATCAAAGCGGGTGATATGGCTGCCTATAAGGCGCTTATTGAAAAGCTAGGCCTGCGCCGTTAAAGCCAAGCTCTATATTATGTCTATACGCTGATCCAATAGGATGCGTCATAGCCTGAATGACATGAAATCGCTGTCCAGTCTGGATGGCGGTTTTGTCTTTGTAATTCTATTTGCTTTTTGACGTATGACATGTCAAAAGATGCCTACGAAAAAGAAAAAACAAAATCAGGCACAAGACTGACCGTGGGTGCCTTTTACCAATTTGGTAAAGCCGTCACATTGGGTGTATGGCAACAATATTTATCCCACATTTTACTTTTTCTGGCTGGCACTGGTTTTTGCAGAACCAGCCTTGGTGTCTGATTTAAGAACGTACGAGAGAGATAAATCTAAATGTTTAAAATATTCCGCAAAGAATTGGATTGGGGCGGCACGCCACTGGTATTGGAATCCGGAAAAGTTGCCCGTCAAGCTGATGGAGCCGTTATGGTTACCCTTGGCGAAACAACAGTTTTGTGTACGGCCGTTGCCGCACAGCAAGCAAAGCCAGGTCAGGATTTCTTTCCTCTGACTGTGAATTATCAAGAAAAAGCGTTTGCCGCCGGTAAAATCCCTGGTGGCTTTTTCAAACGCGAAGGCCGTCCATCAGAAAATGAAACACTTGTTTGTCGTCTGATTGACCGCCCTATTCGTCCTTTATTTCCAAAATCATTCAAATGCGAAACACAGGTTATCTGTACGGTGCTGGCGCATGATATGGAAAACAACCCAGACATCGCCGCGATGATTGGTGCTTCGGCTGCTCTGACATTGTCAGGTGTGCCGTTCTTTGGCCCGATTGCCGGTGCCCGTATTGGCTGGATCAATGACGAATATGTATTGAACCCGACTGTTGAGCAGATGGAAGATAGCGATCTTGATCTGGTCATGGCAGGTACGCTTGAAGGCGTGCTGATGGTTGAGTCCGAAGCGCAGGAGCTGTCTGAAGAGATTATGCTTGGTGCGGTGAATTTTGGTCATGACGCAATCAAGCCCGTGATCGAAGCGATCATTGATATTGCTGAATCATGCGCCAAGGAGCCACGCGATCTTCCTGAAGAGCCAGCTGAGACAGTGACGATCAGTGATATTCTGAAAGGTTTTGAAGGTGCTTTTGAAGCGGCTTATAAAATTGCAGATAAAGCTGAACGTCAGGCGGCTGTCGGTGCTGTTCGCAGTGAAGCCAAAGAAAAAATTGGCGATGAGTATGATGCCGTTCTGGTTGGTGGCCTGATTAAAGGGCTGGAAGCAGATGTTGTCCGTGGTGCGATTTTGAAAACTGGCGTGCGTATTGATGGCCGTGATACGAAAACTGTGCGGGCGATTGTGTCTGAAGCTGGTTTTCTGCCACGTGCGCATGGATCGGCTTTGTTCACCCGCGGTGAAACGCAGGCGATGGTTGTTGCCACGCTTGGTACCGGACAGGATGAGCAGATTATTGATTCGCTGGTTGGTGAAGGTCGCTCGAATTTCATGCTTCATTATAATTTCCCGCCTTATTCGGTTGGTGAAGCAGGTCGCGTTGGCTCGCCAGGCCGCCGCGAAATCGGGCATGGCAAGCTGGCATGGCGGGCAATTCGTCCGTTGATGCCAACAAAGGAAGAGTTTCCTTATACCGTGCGTCTGGTGTCTGAGATTACCGAGTCAAATGGTTCGTCATCAATGGCGACTGTCTGTGGTGGTTCGCTGGCATTGATGGATTCAGGTGTGCCATTGGCACGTCCGGTTGCAGGTATTGCGATGGGCCTGATTAAAGAAGGTGACGATTTTGCGGTGCTGTCCGATATTCTGGGTGACGAAGATCATCTTGGTGATATGGACTTTAAGGTTGCTGGTTCGGATGCTGGTATCACATCTTTACAGATGGATATTAAAATCACGTCAATCACGCCTGAGATCATGCAGATCGCGCTTGATCAGGCACGTGATGGCCGTATCCACATCCTTGGTGAAATGTCAAAAGCCCTGACCGCGGCACGTGAAGTGCTGGCTGACAGCGCGCCAAAAATCACCACCTTGAATATTCCGGTTGATAAAATCCGCGATATTATCGGCCCTGGTGGCAAGATCATTCGGGAAATCTGTGAAACAACAGGTGCCAAAATCGATATTGAAGATGATGGTACCGTCAAGGTAGCAGCCGTGACAGGTGCTTCGGGTGAAGCCGCTGTGGCGCGTATCCGTGATATTGTTGCCGAGCCTGAGCTGGGTGTGATTTACGATGGCAAGGTTGTGAAAACAGTCGATTTTGGTGCTTTTGTGAATTTCCTTGGCGCCAAGGACGGTCTTGTTCATATTTCCGAACTGCAAAATGGCCGCACCGAAAAGACCATCGATATCTGTAAAGAAGGCGATATTGTTAAGGTCAAGGTTATCGGCTTTGATGATCGTGGTAAGGTTAAGCTGTCGATGAAGCGTGTCGATCAGGAAACCGGTGCTGATCTGGAAGCTGCCGAGGCCGACGCCGAGGCTGACGCCGAATAAAGCGAACAGACGATAAATATAAAAGGCGGGGCGCGATCCCCGCCTTTTTCTATGGCTAATTACATGATGTGATATAATGTGACGGATAATGTGGATAACAGCTATTCAGGGCTTGAACCCGTACTGTCTGATTTCAAAGCTATAGGACAAGCGCATCATGACGACAAAACGCAAAATTCTGGTAACGGGCGGGGCAGGCTATATCGGAAGCCATATGGTGTTGGCCTTGCTGGATGCCGGACATGAACCAGTCATTCTGGATAATTTTTCCACCGGACATGATATTTTAGTGCCTGAAGGGGTAACTGTGGTGCGCGGTGATGTTGGCGATAGGCACGTGACCGACGCCTTGTTCGCCGCCCATGATTTTGATGCTATTGCGCATTTTGCCGCCTCGATAATCGTGCCTGAGTCGGTTGCTGACCCGCTGAAATATTATATCAATAACACGCTGA
>NZ_CAXBVX010000027.1:0-21385 GCF_963979125.1 uncultured Candidatus Puniceispirillum sp. | reverse complement strand
CCGCTCCGTAAGGGGCGGCTTTTACCTTGCATGATCATCTTTCGGCCTTTACTTCGTTCTGGCCGGATGATGCTTGTTTATGCCGCGATCATCTTTCGGCCTTTACTTCGTTCTGGCCGGATGATGCTTAACCCCGCATTTTGCCGCCATTCGCATCATATAAAGGTGCCGCGACAATTCTGGCCGGACATAGACTGCCAAGAATTTCCACCTGCACTTCAGTACCATCATTTGCCAATGCGCTGGGCACATAGCCAAATGCCATGGATGTGCCGATATGATGGGCAAAGCCGCCCGAGCTGACATAGCCAACAGGTTCTCCATTGGCAAAAATGGCTTCATCATTTGAAACATCAATATCGTCTGTCTCGATAGTCATCATGACCAGCTTTTTTACTGGACCCGATTTGGCCTCGGCCAGCGCAGCGGCCTTGCCGATAAAATCCTTGTTCCAATTGATAAAGGCATCTAGCCCAGACTCAGCAGCGGTGAAATCTGGCCGAAAATCCAAAGTCCAGGCACCCCAGTTCTTTTCCAACCGCATCGACATTAACGCGCGACTTCCATAAAGCCGAAGTCCAAGATCCTGACCTGCTTCCTCAATCGCTTCAAACAGGCGAAGTTGATATTGCGGGGCTACATAGATTTCATAACCAAGCTCACCCGAAAACGATATACGCAACAGCATAGCTGGGACGCCTGCCACAAAAGTTTGGCGCACATCGCGAAATGCCAGCGTATCGGCACCAACATCCTCTCGCACCAGACGTTGCAGAAGGGTACGTGATTTTGGTCCTGAAATGGCGATACCATGCCACGCGTCAGACCGGTTTGCATAAGTAACGCCGCTATCCGGCAGATGCGATTCAAACCACCGCCGATGCATATTCTGGGCAGCACCGGATCCAAATAGATAGAAATGATCTTCGGCAAGACAGGCAACCGTCATATCACCATATAATTTACCCTTTGGCGTCAGCATCGGGGTTAATTGCAGACGGCCAGGTTTTGGCACATGGCCAGCAAGCATATGATCGAGGAAAGCGCGGGCGCCCTCACCCTTGCATTCATGCTTGGCAAAATTAGCAATTTCGATGGCTCCAACATCATGTCGTACCGCAGCCACTTCGGCAGCCACATAATCATGCGCACGTGACCGCCGGAATGTTGGGTCTTCATGCGCATCATCAGCATCAGTCGCAAACCAAAGCGCATTTTCCAGACCATGAGAGTCGCCCATTACGGCCCCGCGCGATACCAAGCGGTCATAAAGAGCTGTTGTCTGTTGCCGTCGGCCTTTTGGCAAAGTTTCGTTAGGGAAGGTCATAACAAACCTGCGTTCGTAATTTTCCGACGATTTGACCGTGCCCCAATGCGGTGTTGCATAATCACCAAAACGCGCTACATCCATAGCCCATACGTCAATTGATGGTTCGCCATCCATCATCCATTCAGCCATGCACAGCCCAACACCACCCCCCTGACAGAATCCAGCCATAACACCAACAGCAACCCAGTAATTGGTCATGCCCGGCACCGGACCAATCATTGGATTACCATCTGGTCCAAAGGTGAAAGGACCATTGATGATATTTTTAATGCCAGCCGTGGCAAGCGCCGGAATACGTTCAAACCCTATTTCCAGACGGTCGGCAATATTATCGAGCTTTGGTTCAAGCAATTCATGGCCGAATGACTGTGGCGTACCCGCCAGCGACCAAGGCGTTGCCCTTGGTTCATAAGTGCCAAGCAACATGCCGCCGCGTTCCTGACGGAAATAGATATTACCTTCGTAATCAATGCCCGCTGGCAAACGCTCAGTCCGGGCCGTAATCTCGGGAATATCTTCGGTAATCAGATAATGATGTTCCATTGGCTGTACGGGAAGATGAAGCCCTGCCAAATGCCCAACTTCGCGCGCCCATAAACCACCTGCATTGACAATCATTTCAGCATTGATAGTGCCGTTTTCGGTGACCACATCCCAACTACCATCGGGGCGCTGGTTAGTCTCAATAACGGGGGTATGCGTATAATATTTTGCCCCATGCACGCGCGCTGATTTGGCATAGGCATAGGTAACGCCCGACGGATCAATATCACCATCAAGCGGATCCCATAACGCCGCCAGATAATGGCTGGGGTCAATAAGCGGATGACGCTCGGCAGCTTCCTCAATCGAAATGAATTCCTGATCGAGTCCCATATAGCGTGCTTTAGATCTTTCACGCTTTAAATAATCATACCAGTCAGAATTTGAGGCCAGATAAAAGCCACCCGTATTATGCATGCCTACCGAATGGCCGGATGTTTCCTCAATTTCCTTGTAAAGATTGATCGTATAGCCTTGCAGGCGCGAGATGTTGGGATCCGAACTGATCGTGTGAATCTGGCCTGCCGCATGCCAACTTGATCCAGATGTTAGCTCGTTACGTTCCAGCAGAACGACATCTTTCCAGCCGAATTTGGCCAGATGGAACAATATCGAACAGCCAACAACGCCGCCGCCAATGACAACCACCTTTGCATGTGAAACCATGTCAGCCATTTATAATCCCCGTCGGCACCATTGCTCCCATGTGATAGCTAGACCATAGGTAATGACACAATCTTTGCTGTTAAACAGCCTGACTCGCTTAGGACATTTAGCTTATCACCAGATTCTATCGCCGCAACAGATACCATCGCCATGGCAATATTGGCATTCAAGCGCGGTGAATAGGCACTGGCGCTTACGTAGCCAGCATTAGTTCCGTTCCATTCAAGCGGCCAGCGGCTTTCATTTGTGCCGGTAAATTTTTCACCGTCAATAATCAGCCCCATAAACCGCCGCGTCACGCCGCGCGCCTTTATGTCCTTGAGCGCTGCTTTGCCAACAAAATCCTGTGGCTGGTCAAGGTCGATAAGGCGATCCATCCCCAGTTCAAAAGGATTGCTCATCTCATCAGTATCAGCACCATAAGAAATCAAACCGCTTTCAACACGTTCGACATAGTTTGGCGTGCCAGGCCCGATGCCATAGGGTTTGCCAGCTTCGGCCACAATATCCCACAAGGCGTCGCCTTTGTTGCCATCTTGCAGATAGAGTTCAAAGCCGCCTTGTTTTGACCAGCCAGAACGTGCCAAGACCATTGGAATGCCATGCAATTCGGTCGCCCGAAATCCAAAATACTTTATTTCATCAACCCAGTCGCCAAACAGATCACGCACAACATTGATGGCTTTGGGCCCCTGAATAGCAAGCGGCGAGACATCCGGCTCAAAAACGCTTACATTCATCCCGCGCGCGCCAGCAATGCCCGCCGCCCATAATTTTACATCACTATCGGCAATCGACAGCCAGACTTCATCATCACTGATCTGCAAAAGTACCGGATCATTGATAAGTGATCCGTTAAAATCACAAAGCGGGACATATTTACCAACGCCGATTTTTAGATTTTCAAGATTACGCGGGGTCAAATAACGCGCCAGCGCAAGCGCATCAGGCCCTTTGAGCGCGACCTGCCGCTCAACCGCCACATCCCACATAGCAACGCCATTTATGAGCCGTTCATATTCAGCCCCAGGATCACCATAGCTAGTTGGCATATACATGTGATTATATACAGAAGCTGCCGCCAGCCCAGCTTTACGTGCTGATGAGAAAAAAGGGCTTTTGCGAACCCGCGGCCCAACTGAAAGAACAAGAGACATTGCACACCTCAACAAAAAGACATTGAAGTTTGCCATAGCCATCTGGCAACAATATTCCGTTTACGCCAAAACAGTTTCGTTTTTAAGCAAAAAATTCACGTAGCTCAGTCACAAACTGATCAATCTTTTCAGCACTCACATCCAGATGCGTTACCAAGCGAATGCGGCTTGGGTGGCCATTTATCAAAATACCCCTATCTTGCAGATATTCCGGTAGGGACGCGGCAGCATCAGGTGCCATTTGCATGAACACCATATTGGTTTGCACCGCATCAATATCGACCGAAATCTGGGGTATCGTCGCCAGTTGTTCCGCCAGCCTGATAGCGTTAGCGTGATCGTCGGCTAGCCGCTCGACATGGTTATCAAGCGAATAAAGTCCGGCAGCGGCCAGAAGGCCAGCCTGTCGTAACCCACCTCCAACAAGCTTGCGCACACGGTAAGCACGGCTGATAAGTTCCTTTGAGCCAGCAAGCACCGATCCAACAGGCGCGCCTAGCCCTTTTGACAAACATAATGAAACACTGTCCACATTTTTTACAATGTCGCACACTGGCACATCAAGCTTGACCACCGCATTCATCAAACGCGCACCATCAAGATGCACAGAAAGTCCATGCGCTTTGCCACGCAAGGCCAGCGCATCGATCGATGCAACCGATTGCACATTGCCTGACACAGTATTTTCCAGACATAGCAACGAGCTGATCGGGCAATGCGGATCGTCCGGCTTGACCGTCTTGTCAATATCGTCAATATCTAACGCACCAGTATCATTGGTAGGCATCGGCGCCATCATGATGCCGCCAAGCACAGATGCGCCACCAGCTTCGTCAATGAAGACGTGATAGTTTTCACCTGTTAATATTTCCTGACCACGCTGACAATGTGCCAGCATGGCGCATAGATTGGACTGGGTGCCACTGGTTACAAATAACGCCGCTTCTTTGCCCATAAGGGCGGCCACTTTGTCCTGTAGATCATTGACGTTGGGATCATCACCATAGACATCATCACCGACATCAGCCTTAGCCATTACCGCACGCATAGCCGCCGTTGGTCGGGTCACAGTGTCACTGCGAAAATCGACAAGCACATCGCCTATCGCCTTGGTTGCGCCCGTATATGTTCCCGCATTCGCCATTTTCAACTCGTATCACTCTTAAATATTCTATCTTAATGAGCCAATAGTGCCTTTAGGTCAAATGCCAGATCGCCAACGTGATCCGGATCAGGTGATATATTGGCCTCAAGACATTTTTTTCCAAGCATATAACCAGCTGGATCACGAACAGCCTCGACAGCTAGAAGCTGGGTACCACGATAAGTCCAGACCGACATGCCACCTTCGCGCTTACCCGGACGGCGGACATGAATTAAATCATCCGCCCCTGTGGGCACAATACCTGCAGATTGCAATTTGGCATCATATTGATCCGACCAGAACCACGGTGCCTGATCGACCGGTGGGGCTATATCAAGAAGCCCTGCAACCGCACGTGCGGCACTATCTTGGGCATTATGTACCGATTCGATCCGCACAGAATGACCACGTTGCAAGGCAACATCGCCAATCGCCAAAATATCTGAATTGCTTGTGCGCATTAATTGATCAACCAGAATGGCACCATTATCGCCAGCTTCGGTTTCAATCTGCGCCATACGGGCAAGCTGACTGTCTGGCGTGACGCCGATACCGACAATCAGCATATTTGCCGACAATATATGACCATTAGTCAAGGTGACGCCAGCAAAAGTGCCGTTGTTATCCGTGATGCTAGCAACCGCTACACCGGTATGGATCGACACACCTTGTGCGCGGTGTAGATCGCCTAATAATGTTGCTATTGGTGGACTGGCCACACGCGCTAACAAGCGATCAGCAGCTTCGATCACATTGACTTCAAGTCCACGTTTCCGCAAAGATGCGGCTGCTTCAAGTCCGATATAGCCGCCACCGATGATAATTGCGCTTTGGGCTGACTGGGCAGCTTGTCTGATGGCAATAGCATCATCTGGTTGGCGTAGCATGAACACATTGCCAAGCCCTGTTGCTGGTGTAAGGGCGCGCGGCACCGCACCTGTTGCCAGTACCAATTTGTCATAACTGACAGACACATCATCTGCCAGCGTCACTATCTTGCCAACCGGATCAATGGCGGTGACATCAGTTCCTGATTTAAGCGTTATATTGTTGGCACTATACCAGTCCGTGTTACGAAGCATAAAAGCCGGATTTATACAGTCATCCTGTTCAAGCAAAAACGCCTTTGATAAGGGTGGGCGTTCGAGCGGCGTTCCTGTCTGGCGATCAATAAGCGTCAATGACCCTTCAAAGCCGTTTGTGCGCATCGCATCAGCAAAACTGACGCCTGCGTGACTAGCACCAATGATAACAATATCTGCCTTCATAAACTCAGATCACCTTCATATAGTTACTGTCGCTTAGTCATGGCGATAATTGCATGCTGGTCAAGTCTAATGTGATGTAATGATGTTGCACGGATATGTAGCCCGATATGTAGCAATAAATTTAAAAGCCGCATAAACAGATTGATATTGCACCTCAATGTCAACACAGCCTAGGGTTTGATGAAGATATCTATAGCAAGCTTGTATGCCTATACAGAATCAGCAACGACATCAAACAAGGGATAATGTCATGCAAGACTTTTTTCAGAACTATGTTAACGGGTCATGGATTGATGGCGGCGGCGGACGCCTGTCCGTAACCAACCCTGGTACCGGCGCACATCTGGCTGATATGGCACTGGCAGACGCGGCGGATATCGACCGTGCGGTTGCTGCTGCGCTGGCATGCCACGAAAGTGGCGCCCTGTCCGATTTACGACCAGTCGAACGAAGCCGCATGGTTCGCAAGATGGGACAGTTCATGCTTGATAACAAAGCAGAAATCGCTGAATTGCTGTGCCTTGAATCAGGTAAGCCACTATGGGAAGCTGTTATTGAAGTCGAGGGAACAGCCCGTTATTTCGAATATTACGGCAATCAAGCCGAAACCGTTGAAGGTCGATCAATCCCGCTTGGTGCAGATTATCTTGATTACACAATCTATGAACCAATTGGCGTTAGCGCACAGATCATTCCGTGGAATTACCCGATTGAAATGACTGCACGCGGTATTGCAGTGGCCCTAGCAACAGGCAATACATGCGTGGTAAAAACGCCTGAGCTTGACCCCCTATCGACCACATGGCTTGCACGTGCTGGCGAAGCCGCTGGCCTGCCGCGCGGTGCTTTGAACATCCTATGCGGCTATGGGCATGAAGCAGGCGCCGCTTTGTCAAATCATCCTGACATCGGCAATGTTGTGTTCACCGGTTCGGTTGCAACAGGTATAAAGGTGGCCGTAGCCGCCGCACAGAATGTTGTCCCTGCCATTCTTGAACTTGGCGGCAAATCAGCTGCTATCGTGATGCCAGACGCTGATCTGGATCAGGTCATGGACTCGATGCGCTGGGGTATCTTCTTTAACGCCGGACAGGTTTGTTCGGCGATGTCACGTGTGATTGCGCATCCTGATGTGCATGATGAAATTGTCGAACGCGCGGTTGGCCTTGCCGAAAGCCTGTCAGTTGGCCCAGGTATAGAACGGACTGCCTTTGGGGCTAATATGGGTGCAATGGTGTCTGACAACCAGCGTGACCGCGCCGAAGGCCTGTGCAAACATGCCGCCAGCGAGGGGGCAACCATTGCTATTGGCGGGCATCGCCTGAACCAGCCTGGATCATTTCTGGCGCCGACCATTATTACAGATGTCACGCCAGATATGCAGATTGCCAGCACCGAAGTTTTTGGTCCGGTTTTGTCGGTTATGAAAGCCGATGATGAAGCTGACGCTATCAGAATAGCCAATAGCACCGAATTCGGACTTGTTGGTGGCATTTTCACCCGCGATATTGACGCCGCACACCGTGCCGCCCGCAAAATCAAAGCCGGGCAGATTTTTGTGAATGAGTGGTTCGCAGGTGGTGTCGAAACACCATTTGGCGGCTATGGAAAATCGGGCTATGGACGCGAGAAAGGCCGTGAAGCCTTGCTCAATTATGTGCAAACCAAAAATATTGCCTATCGCACACGCTAGCCAGAGTCGCACGCAAGTGACTAATTGACCGCGTCACTAGCCGCCCGGTCAGTCAGGTCAATCCAGATGGTTTTGACCTCGCAATATTGATCATGCGCGTGAATACCATTGTCACGACCACCAAAGCCAGATTGCTTATAGCCCCCGAATGGCGTTGTTGCGTCACCTTCGCCATAGCAATTAACCGTTACAGTACCAGCGCGAATGGCACGTGCCGCACGCATTGCCTGTTTGACATTGGTCGTATATACCGACGCCGCTAAGCCATAGTCAGTATCATTGGCAAGGGCGATGGCTTCGTCAATTGATGTGACCGTCATGACACCCAGAACAGGTCCAAAGATTTCGTCTTTGGCCAGCCGACTTGCCGACGTTACCCGATCAAAGATAGTTGGCTCGACATAGCCATCCGAGGCCTTGCCGCCACATAGGGTGACAATATTATCGCCATTCTTGCTAACATCTAGATAGCCAGCGACCTTGCCAAAATGTTCGGTATCAATCATGCATCCAAGATGGTTTTTCGGATCAAGAGGATCACCCATATGCCATTCTTTTGCATGCGCCAGAATATGCTTCATAAGGTCATCTTTTATATTTTCATGCACGATCAGACGTGATGTGGCCGAACAATTTTCGCCCATGTTCCAGAACGCCCCATTGACCACATGTTCAGCGACAAGATCCAGATCTTCGGCATCATCCATGACAATGGCAGGGTTTTTACCACCACATTCGAGCACGGTTTTTTTCAAATTTGACTCGGCAGCATATTTCAAAAACAGGCGTCCTGTTTCAGTTGATCCGGTAAATGACACCATATCAACATCCCTATGCAACCCCAACGGAGCGCCTGCCTTTGGCCCATCGCCAGTGATCACATTCAGAACACCGCGTGGCACCCCAGCTTCCATTGCCAGTTCGGCAATGCGCAAGGCGGTCAGTGATGTTTGTTCCGCCGGTTTAACAATAACCGAACAGCCCGCTGCCAATGCCGGAGCAATTTTCCACGCCATCATCAATAACGGAAAATTCCACGGCAATACGGCACCAACAACACCAATGGGTTCGCGCACAATCATGCCCATAGCGTCATCACCCGCGGGAGCGGTCTGATCATATAATTTATCAACCGCTTCGGCATGCCAGATGATGGTGTTGATCGTTTCAGGCAAATCAATGGTCGCGCAATCGCGGATTGGCTTGCCTGAATCAACGGATTCCAAGACAGCCAATTCATGCCGATTGCGTTTTATCAGCTTGGCAAGTTTGATCAGCACTTGTTTGCGTGCAGATGGATGCAAACAGCGCCAGCGCCCATCGTCAAAAGCCATACGGGCTTTTGCAACCGCAAAGTCAACATCCGCCGCATCGCAATCAGCAACCTTGGCAAGCAACTTGCCTGTTGCTGGGTTTATACTGTCAAAGGTTGCGCCCGATTGTGCCGCGCGAAAACTGCCATCAACAAAGCTGGTTGAAGCAGGCGTCAAACCATCGGCGAGTGCCTTATATTCATCATGTGTCAAAAGGTCACTCATTTTTCGGCCTCCCCAGCGGTAAGTTCATTAATTGTTCTGTTCATCACCGAAATGACTTCGGTAAGACTGCGTTTTTCATCCTTATTCAATCCGCGAAGTGGGCTTCGTGGCGGGCCTGATGGCAAGCCCCGCAATGTCGCGCCATATTTAATACATTGCAGAAATTTACCACCTTGTTCCAAAGTGCCCATAAGCGGCAACATCGCCGACATGATTTTGCGGCCAAGCACAAAATCACCATCAACAACACATGTTTTCCATAATGCAATATGCGCTTCGGGTGCAAAATTAGATCCCGCACATACCCAGCTTTCGGCACCCCACGCAAAGAATTCGAGCGCTTGATCATCCATCCCGCAACTAAGCTGGATATGTGCATAATCGCGCGCAAGCTGATGCACGCGGTTAATATCACCCGAACTTTCCTTAATCACACAAAAATTCTGGCTTCTGCCTACGCGATCAAGATACTCGTCACTCATCTCAGCGGCCATACGTCCTGGATAATTATACAGCATGATCGGCATATCAACCGCGCGATCAATACGAAGCGCATGAATAGCATTTTCGCGCGGCGTGGGCTGAGCATAAGGCGGCGTCGTAATCAATATGGCGTCATAGCCACAGGCTTTGGCGGTCTTGGCAAAGGCAATTGAATCTTCGGTACGAATAGCCCCCGTACCACCAATAAGTGGAAGCCGCCCTGCCACCACATCGGAAGCACGTTTCAAAGCCGCTTCGCGTTCTTCGGTCGAATGGGCATAATATTCACCTGTGGTACCACCAATGATTATCCCGTCAACACCAGCTTCAATTAGGAATTCCAGCACCGTATCAAACCCGTTCCAATCGATGCTTTCATCGTCATTGAGCGGGGTAATGGCTGGTGTATATATACCGCGAAACTTCATTATAAATCCTTTTACCTATCAACCAATCCTGACATTTTTGTGACCAGTGCTGGCAAAGCCTCTAGACCCGGAATAACAAGGCCGGGATCAATATCTGCATCTGGACGATGACTGATATCATCAGCAACGCAAATAAAATTCTGCACCTGCGCGTTAACAGCCACGCCATAATCGGCAATCGTATCACCCACCATGATAACCTGATCTGGCGCTACATCATGCGTGTCACATATATGCAACAACCCTTGAGGCGCTGGCTTGCCACCAAAACCGCTATCGGCACCAATGATTGTCGCAAAAAGATGGTCAATTTCAAGGTCTTTAAGATTTTGCAACGCCGAGGCCGCATTATCATTCGTCAATAACGCCATAATATAGCCAGCTTTAGACAGAATCGTCAGCGGTGTTTTCACATCGCCTTTGGCCACACTGCGCCCACGCACCAGCTCAACCACCAGTTCATTAACCTTGGCATTGTAAGACGCGTCAGCAAGCAAATCGATCATATTATCAGGCAAAAGTGCCTGCCATGCTTGGCATATTTCTGAAAACGTGCCCGCCGCAAACAAACCGTCATGTTTGATATTGCCCAGAGCATCGACACCAATACATGCCAGCAGATCATCAAGCCCGACAGATTGCTTGTGAGGCGCAGGAGCAGAGTGCTGGGGGATAATGGAAACTGTGTATTCAGCAACAGCATAGACAACAGGAAACCATGTCGCGGCAAGATCAAGAATCACACCATCCTTATCAAAGATGATCAGCTTTATCGGCTTTGATTCTGCATGAAGCAAACCAGCGCGTTCGGAATTCATGTATTTGCTCTCATCATCAATATTAAAAACAATAAGAGCCGACGCTGGCAGATTTCTTTGCACCTGCCAACCTGATTTTTAGTCAAATGCGCGACTTAGATACAATTTGCAACCGCGCGGCGCGTCATGACCGCCATAATATGCGCCCGATAGTCTGCCGCCGCATGGATGTCAGAAAGTAAATTATCACGCTTTGCCACCACCTTATCCATCGCCGCGCTGGTGAAATTTTGCGCCAAAGCGATTTCGGCCTCATACCATCTAAAGACGCCATCAGTGCCAGCCCCTGTCACCGCAACGCGGATGTCATTATCACGAAACTGCGCGACAAAAACGCCAACTAGCGCGTAACGCGACGCCGGATTGTTAAATTTTACATAAGCTGCGCTTTGCGGCACAGGAAAACTAATGCTGGTGATGATCTCGTCATCCTTCAAAGCGGTTTCAAACAAACCGACAAAAAACGTGGCCGCGTCAACATCTCGCCTGTCTGTATGGATAGTCGCCCCCAGCGCCAAGGCCGCGGCAGGATAACAAGCCGCCGGATCGTTATTTGCCAATGAACCGCCAATCGTACCGCGAAAGCGCACTTGCCGGTCACCAATGCCACCTGCCAGCGTTGCCAACGCCGGAATTTTTTGAGCAACAACATTTGATGATGCGACGGATGCATGACTTGTCATGGCGCCGACCTGGATTGTATTTGCCCTAGTCTGAATGTCTGATAATCCGCAATGTGCAAGGTCAATCAATGTATCAGGTGCCGCCAGCCGCGCTTTCAATGTCGGGATAAGCGTCATGCCGCCAGCAAGATATTTGCCTTCAGTTGCTTTTTTCATGGCCTTAACAGCCTCTGCTGTCTTTGCCGGACTTATATAAGACGTTGTGTACATCGGATCTATCTCCTCGCCTATTCTGCCGCTTTGAGATTTGTTGTTTGTATTGCCCGCCAGACCACCTCAGGGGTTGCCGGCATGCTGATATCTTTGATGCCAAGGTCATATAGCGCATCAACAACCGCATTAATCACAGCTGGTGGTGATCCAATCGCCCCCACTTCGCCGCATCCCTTAACGCCAAGCGAGTTATGCGTGCAGAATGTGGTTTCGGTGGCCACTTGAAAATCAGGTAGATGATCGGCGCGTGGCATCGTGTAATCCATATAAGACCCGCTTAGAAGCTGTCCATAATCATCATAAACACAGGTTTCGTAAAGTGCCTGACCTATGCCCTGCGCCAGACCGCCATGCACCTGACCTTCGACAATCATGGGGTTAATCACACGTCCGACATCATCAACCGCCGTCATATTGACGACGGTGGTCACGCCTGTTGCTGGATCGATCTCAACCTCGCAAATATGACAACCTCCCGGATAGGTGAAATTTTTGGGGTCGTAAAACGCCTTTTCATCTAGCCCTGGTTCCAGTTCGTCATGCGGAAAATTATGTGGTACATAAGCGGCCAGTGCAATTTCGCCAAAGGTTAAGCTGGCATTGGTTTTACGGCCTGTGAACACGCCTTTGTCAAAATCAACATCATCAACATCTTCTTCCAATATATGGGCGGCAATCCGCGTCGCTTTGACCCTGATTTTATCGATGGCGCTCATGATCGCTTCGCCGCCAACCGCCAGTGATCGCGATCCATAGGTGCCCATACCAAAGGGAATGTTCGCCGTATCACCATGACTTATTTCAATCGCATCCAAAGGCAAACCCAGTGATTCAGACACTAATTGTGCAAAGGTTGTTTCATGCCCCTGCCCGTGGCTGTGCGATCCGGTAAAAACCGTCACCGAACCAGTAGGATGTACGCGCACTTCGGCACATTCAAACAGACCTGCCCGCGCACCAAGCGAGCCAACAACCGCCGATGGTGCGATGCCGCAAGCCTCGAGATAGGTCGAATAGCCAAGCCCGCGTAATTTGCCCTGCTTGCTTGCCTGTTTGCGACGCGCCGGAAATCCTGCCACATCCGCCAGTTCCATAGCGTGCTGCAAGGTGGCTTCATAATCACCCGTATCATATTGCAAAGCGACTGGCGTCTGATAAGGGAAGGCATCAGCAGGAATGAAGTTGCGACGGCGTATTTCGGCCTGATCGATGCCCATTTCACGCGCCGCCTTATCAACAATACGTTCAAGCAGATAGGTGGCTTCGGGGCGTCCAGCACCGCGATACGCATCAACCGGAACTGTGTTGGTGAAAACCGCCCTGACATTACAGTAAATTAGCGGCGTTGTATAAACGCCAGCCAACAAAGTGGCATAAAGATAGGTCGGCACACAGGACGCAAACGTTGAAAGATAAGCCCCCATATTGGCAATCGTATTGACCTTTAATGCGGTAAATTTACCTGTTTTATCCATGCCAAGTTTCACCAGCGAAAGATGATCGCGGCCATGCGCATCCGACATAAAGGCTTCGCTTCGATCGGATGTCCATTTAACAGGGCGTTTGATTTTATGTGATGCCCAAGTGACAATCGCCTCTTCGGCATAATGAAAGATTTTTGATCCAAACCCGCCGCCAACATCAGGCGCAATGACGCGCAATTTATGCTCAGGTATCGACAAAACAAACGCCCCCATCAGCAAACGAATCACATGCGGATTCTGGCTGGTGGTATAGAGCGTGTAATGGTCGGTTGCCTTGTCATAATCACCGATAGCAACGCGTGGTTCCATCGCATTGGGGATCAGACGGTTATTACGGATTTCAAGTTCGGTAACATAAAAGGATGTGGCTAGCGCCGCGTCAATTTCCGACTCATCGCCAATGTCCCAGTCATAACAAAGATTGGTGCCAAGATCAGGATGCACCAAGGCACCATGCTTGCCATTGCTATTGGCCGCTGTCATCAGATCAACCGCAACGGGAAGCGGACTATAGTCCACATCGATCAGTTCAGCCGCATCCTTTGCCGCGTTCAGACTTGTCGCAATGACCACCGCAATCTGGTCGCCAACATAGCGGACAACGCCTTTGGCAAGCGGCGGATGTTCAGGCTCGCGCATCGGTGTGCCATCTTTGGAATCAACCTGCCAGCCACAAGGAATTGAACCCACCTGCATATCATCACCAGTAAAAATGGCCACCACGCCAGCCACCTTTTTGGCTTTGTCGGTTTTGATGGTGATTTTGGCATGTGCCTCTTGCGAGCGCAGTATGAAGGCATAGGTCTGATTCGGTCGGTTGATATCATCAGTATAATTACCCTGTCCAGTCAGGAAACGGTAATCCTCTTTGCGCCTGACCGAGGCACCGATGCCGGTTTCTTCTGTTCCGTCTGGCATATCTATCTCCTCTAGCGCGCGGCCATCTCTTTAGCCGCAGCATCAATCGCTTTGACAATATTGTGATAACCCGTACAGCGGCAGATATTGCCATCCATATAGGCGCGGATTTCAGCTTTGCTTGGTTCGGGATGGTGGTTCACAAGATCAATCGCGCTCATCACCATCCCCGCCGTACAAAATCCGCATTGCAGACCGTGATGTTCGCGAAAGGCGGCTTGCATCGGATGCAGATCATCACCATCGGCAATACCTTCAATCGTTGTGACATCGGCACCATGCGCCTGTAATGTCAGCATTGTGCATGATTTTATCGATTGGCCGTTCACATGTACGACACAGGTGCCACACTGGCTGGTGTCACAACCGATATGCGTACCTGTCAGGCCGCAATCTTCGCGGATAAATGTTGATAAAAGGCTGTTTTCATCAACCTCGCATTCCATCGGCATACCATTGAGGTTAAGTGAAACTTGTGCCATTTCCCCCTCCAAAATAATGGTCTATAGATATAGGCTGGGGCAAATAAAGCGAATTGTAAATCGGGGGCTGATTTTAGACTAAATAGTTGAATTTAGTTAAATTACTAATTTAGAATATCGATAGAATCACCCCGACATTATAGTATTATCGGCACAAGTCCAAAACAGGGGACGTTGAAGATGCACAATATCACACCTAGCCAAATTGATGCTTTTGCCCGCGATGGTGCTGTCTGTCTGCCAGGTCTGTTTGCCGACTGGGTCGATGTGATTAAGGACGGTATTGCCGCCAATATGGAAAATCCAGGTCCCTATGCGGCAGA
This sequence comes from uncultured Candidatus Puniceispirillum sp., assembly GCF_963979125.1. Lineage (NCBI taxonomy): Bacteria > Pseudomonadati > Pseudomonadota > Alphaproteobacteria > Puniceispirillales (SeqCode) > Puniceispirillaceae (SeqCode) > Puniceispirillum (SeqCode) > uncultured Candidatus Puniceispirillum sp. Next base: position 6,214 of record NZ_CAXBVX010000027.1, on the reverse strand, counting down.
AAATCTGCACGCTGGCGAAGCTGGGCGGTTTTTTGATGATTACTGGAACTGGCACCGGATACCTGCCTTTGCCGATATTATGGCATCGTCACCAGCTCCAGAGGCGGCGGCTTCATTGATGCAATCGCACACTGCACAATTTTTTCATGACCATGTTCTGGTCAAAGAGCCCGGCACCAGCAAACCAACACCATGGCATCAGGACGCGCCTTATTATTTTGTCGAAGGCAAACAGACGGTCAGCTTCTGGATTCCGGTTGATCCAGTCAAAGACGCTAGCCTGCGGGTGATTGCCGGATCACATAAATGGGATAAAATGGTGCTACCCGTGCGCTGGCTGGCCGAAGATAATTTTTATGCCAATGATGATGATTTTCTGCCAGTGCCAGACCCCGATGTTGAACCGGATAAATTTCCAACGCTGGAATGGGCCATGCAACCAGGTGATGCCGTGGCTTTCGATTTTCGTGCCGTTCATGGCGCGCGCGGCAATATGGCAAGGACACGCCGACGGGCTCTATCCTTGCGCTATGTCGGCGATGATGCCCGTTATGTCACAAGACAGGGGCCTACATCGCCACCTTTTCCAGGACATGATATGCAAGATGGTGCACGCCTGCGCAGTGACTGGTTTCCGGTCGTATGGCCAAATAAGGAGTGAAAGCTAGCGTTGGTGGCGGCAATCAATGCCGTTGAAACTGCCCAGCGTTTCCAGATCATCAACATATTCTAGTCCCGCCTCGGCAAGACGTGGCCGCATATTATAAAGATCAAGGCCAAGCTCACCTGCCTGTAAGCGGATGCGTTTGTCTTCCTCGGCATCAAGGCGTGTCTGCGTCGCATGCATCACACGATCAGCCTCGGCGCGGGCAACGACCACCACCCCATCATCATCGGCGGCAATGACATCACCCGGGAATATCAACTGTCCCGCGCACACCACCGGCACATTAACCGCGCCAAGTGTGTTTTTTACCGTGCCTTTTGACGAAATGGCACGTGACCATACCGGAAAATTCATCGCCTGAAGATCAGCCACATCACGGACACCAGCATCAATCACCAGCCCCTTGACGCCACGCACCTGTGCCGAGGTTGCCAGCAGATCGCCAAAATAACCATCGGTGCAATCGGTTGTGCAAGCCACCACCAGAATATCACCCGCCTGACATAATTCGATGGCCACATGAAGCATCCAATTATCGCCTGGCTGTGTGAGAACCGTCACCGCCGTTCCGCCGATACGCGCGCCTGGATAAATTGGTCGCATATAGGGTTTTAACAAACCAGTGCGCCCTTGGGCTTCATGCACGGTCGAGGCACCAGCAGCACCTAGGCGATCCGCCAGATCAGCATCCGCGCGTTCAATATTTCTCACAGCTACCGTTTTCATGTGTTTTGTCCCCGGCCCAAGTTAATTTGAGGTTACTTTAAAATTACCATTATATGTTATCGTCAATTCTCAAAAGCACAATGCTGATCGAAGCCAGCTATTCAAAGCAGGTCATGATGTCGGCAAGCGGTTTTTTGATCTTGGCAACAGCGGGAATGCTGGCGTCATCTGCCGCATGCCCCACAGCCAGGATCATCATCGCCTTATTCGAGGCAGGACGATTGCATATTTTGCCCAGAAAGCCCATTGGGTTCGGCGTATGTGTCAGACAGGACAGCCCCACCAGATGCAGAGCCGCGATCAAAAATCCCGAAGCGATGCCTACACTTTCGGGCACATAGTAATTTTTATAACGCGTGCCATCATCAAACTGGCCATAGCGTTCACCAAAAATAACAATCAGCCATGGCGCGATTTCAAGATGCGGCTTATCCGGCCCCGTGCCGATTGGTTCAAGTGCCTTGATCCATTCGTCATGGCTGGTGCTGGCATAGAATTTTGCTTCTTCGGCCTCGGCGGCGGCGCGTATTTGCGCCTTAATCGACGGGCTGGAAATGGCGGCAAAATGCCAAGGCTGATGATTGGCACCACTAGGCGCGCGTCCAGCCGTGCGGATACATTCCTCGATAATTGCTTTTGGAACCGCACGGGATGAAAAATCACGCACTGTATGGCGCGTTGCCATCGTTTCACGGAATGTCCGTGCGGCGGCAATGATGGCGGCATCATCTTGCGTTTCACGATGCGGCAATGGTTCGGCAACATAGCTTAGATTTTCACGTATAAACATTGTGACCCTCGCGCGTCAATTCAGATTCGGTTTTCAAAGCAGATTTGATTTTATAACATCCGTTCAGTCTGCCGTGCTTTTTAAGCTGCTTCAACTCTGTTACGTTGAATCGTTCTGTTTCGATTATGTCCAATAGGTGTGCTTATGTTCAATCCTGCTGTTGCAGCCCTCAACGCCCCGCCTGTATCCATCGTTCTTGACTGGAAATCATCCTATGATGGGCGCCATGGCGATATGATCGATATGAGTCAGGCGGTGCCTGGCTATCCTGCGCATCCAGATATGCTGAACGCCCTTGCCCAAGCAGCCGCTTCACCCAACAATGCCCGCTATGGACGGGTTGAAGGTGATGACAATTTACGTGTTGCCTATGCCCAACATCTCAACACGCTTTATGCGGCTGATATTCAGTCCGAGCATACGCATATCACGTCTGGATGTAATCAAGCCTTTGTCGCCGCGGCCTTGGCAGTGGCTGGCCACGGTGAAACAATTTTGATGATGCGCCCCTGCTATTTCAATCATGAATCATCGCTTGGTATGCTGGGGATTTCGGTTGGCTATGTTGATTGCCATGATGACAATGGCTTGTTGCCAAACTGCGAAGATATTAGCGCCGCGATCACCCCAGATGTTCGCGCGGTGGCTCTAGTCAGTCCAAACAATCCGGCTGGCACAATATATCCGCCAGATTTGCTAGCTGAGATTTTGGCGCTGTGCAAAGCCAAGGGTATCTGGCTGATTCTGGATGAAACCTATCGCGATTTTTTGCCGCTTGGGACAGGCGCGCCACATAACCTATTTGCCACAGAGGGCTGGCAGGATCACCTGATACAGCTTTACAGCTTTTCTAAATCTTATTGCATGCCTGGACACCGGCTAGGCGCGGTCACATCGGGATCAGCCATGATTTTCCAGCTGGCCAAGATTATCGATAATATTCAGATTTGCGCCCCCCGTGCGCCACAACAAGCGATCACACCGATGCTGGATAGTCTGGCATCATGGCGCGCCGAAAACCGCGCCCGTATTGCGGCACGTGCGACTATTTTCAGTGATGTTATCACTCAACTTGAAGGCTGGACATTAATCAGCACGGGTGCCTATTTCGGTTATGTCCGACACCCGTTTGACAATGTGAGGTCGCGCGAAGTGGCACAGCGCATGGCGCGTGAGGTTGGGGTGCTGACAATTCCGGGTGCCTTTTTTGGTGAAGGGCAAGAACAGTATCTGCGCTTTGCCTTTGCCAATGCAGGACGTGAGGTGATCGGGCATTTGGCTGGTCGATTGCGTTTGCTGTCGTAATGACAGCAATCAAAAGTCCATATTATGCGTTTCGGCGACTTCGATTGACCCATGTCCCTGTGTGACCATAGGACAGCCAGCCGCCATAGCAAGCGCCATATTCAAGTCATCAGCCATGACCAGCGAATAGCCAGATACCGGATTGGCACCGCCATCACTTGCAATGCCATCAACACTGACCGTTTTGGACATGCCAACCGGATTGCCCGGATCAACCAGCGCATCGCCCAAGCCATCCATCCAGTCACGCCAACGCTTCATTTCTGCGGCGATGTCAGCTTCGGTTTCAGGCATCTTGCCCCCGTGGTAAGCGAATAAAAATTTTGGCATTTTGGCCTCCTTAGCTTTGGTTGATATTATGTGTCAGACAGATGCTCCAGTTTGACCAGCGACGATGACCAGCCCCCTTTATGCAAGCGCGCTGACTCTTCGGTTGGCAAATTCATATGCGTTAACGTAAAAGACGTGTCACTTGCACCAATCACACCAGCATCTTCGATATCAAAACGCACAAAGCTTTCATGCCCGCGGACATTATTTTCGTCATGCCAGCCCCAGCTGAAAACTAGCGAATATGGCGCATCAATAGCTAGTACTTCGCCCGACACCTTATGCGTTGTGGCATCAGCATTTATCATCACGGAAAACCACGCACCGCGAAGCGACAGATCAAGATTATTGTCACCGATATGAACGTCTTCGGGGCCCCACCATGTCAATAGGTGATGCTTTTGCGTTACCAAATCGAACATTTTTTCGAGCGGTGCCGGAAAATGCCGTTTGATAACAAGATCGGCAACCCGGGATGGCGCATCTTTTGCCATGCTATCAATTCCGTTCTGATAAAGTGGCTTACTTGTTGAAGAACCAAATTCTGCCCTTTACCCTATTCTGTTTATTGGCAAAGAATTCTGTTAAATATATTGTTGAAATATCAGTTAGACCAATCACATTCCTGTGAAGCATCAGTCAGGATGTTTCATAAAACCAAACACTAAACCCCAACATCAAACCAAAGGTTAAAACCAATGTCCTATTCACCTGATATGCTTGTGATGCTGGTATTTGGGCTTATGGCGACAGGAGCGATTGCAGGCATTCTGGCAGGATTGCTGGGTATTGGTGGCGGCATCATATTGGTGCCCGTTCTGTTTCTGATTTATGATTTTCTGAAGGTGCCGGATGATATTATCATGCATGCCGCGGTGGGAACCTCTCTTGCCACAATCATCCCAACGTCGATTTCATCGGCATTGGCGCATCATCGACGCGGCAGTATTGATCTGGAGGTGCTTCGTAGGTGGTCACCCTTTATCATTCTGGGTGCGGCTAGTGGCGGGATATTATCGCATTACATCGAAAGCACGACACTGACTTTGATTTTTGGATGTCTGGCGATTGTTGTGGCGGTAAATATGCTGATGTCACACACGCCAAAAATGCGTGCTAAACTGTCAAAGACACGCCCCGTCGAAATGGTGATATCCGGTTTTATCGGATTTTTTTCAGCCTTGATGGGAATAGGTGGCGGCACCATGTCGATTCCGGTGATGAGCGCATTTGCTATGCCGGTGCATCGCGCCATTGGCACTTCGGCGGCTTTTGGTTTCATGATCGCGCTACCAGGCGCATTGGGCTTTATGTGGTCAGGCTGGGATGTTGCTACGCGCCTGCCCTATTCACTGGGCTTTATTAACGTGCCAGCTGCGGCATTGCTATCGAGCGTCAGTATTTTTACCGCCCCTGTGGGAAGCCGACTTGCCCATGCGCTTGACCCGTTACGCTTGAAACGTGCCTTTGCGCTGTTTCTGATAATCAGCGCGCTACGGATGCTTTATTCAGTTTTTGCCTAAGACGCATCATCCGTATTGACATCATTCTGCGATGCCAGAATATGTGTAGCCAAAGCATGCGTTTGGGTTTTTGTAATCCGCAGTTCCGGCATTTCTCCCCTGCGCATCAGAATATCATGCTTCAGCCCCATCAAGAACGGATACCATTCACGCTGTAAAGGTGATTTCCAAGACCATAAAACAGTTTCCAACGCCGCCAGCGCGGTGCCATCATCCGGCATATCAAATTCTGGCACAAATCCATAAGGTGCATCGAAATAGGCTACCAGCGTTACAAATTCGCCGGGTATTCCCGCCGCCTTTAGTGTTTCTGTCCAGCTTTGTGCATTAGCCATGATGTCCAGCAAAAGAAGATCGGTCTCGATCATGCCGGTGGGGTTGAGCAAAATATCACTAATCCCATCACGCCCACGATAGGGGCCAATAAACAGACGGCGCGGGCAATAATCCTGCGCATAGATATTATCCCAGATAATGATTCTGTGTTTTAGAGAATGCGCGCGCGCCACGCATTCGTCCAAAGCAATGTTGGGCGCAACAATATGACTGCCGCAATGCATAATGGCACAGGCCGGATCAAGAGTGATCGCCAGATCATCAAGGTAGCTACTGGATTGCTTGTCCATATCAGAAACCAATTCATCGGCATAAATGCGCGGCACCAGGATGACCGGACATTCAAGATAGGCGGCAAGACGATTGGCAAGCACGGCATGGGCATGGCCTTCGCGTTTATAGATGCCCGCGCGCTTGGCAAAATCAGCGGCAATGTCATCCATTAATAAGGCAATATGAGACGCCCCATCAGCGCGAAGCTGGGCGGCTTTGTTGCAAAGAATTGTGAAATCATTAGCCTTGGCATTTTTCTGGGCA
>NZ_CAXBVX010000026.1:0-22255 GCF_963979125.1 uncultured Candidatus Puniceispirillum sp. | reverse complement strand
CAGGCGGCAGAGATTGCTTCGGCCTGCACCCAAAAATATTTCTGCGCATCGGCAAAGCTACCATCCGGCGCATAACCATAGACCAGCCCGCCACATTCATTATCCCAGCCTTTCTGCATGGCGGTGTCAAACAGATGTCTGGCGACAGGTAAATGCCAGTCGGCAGGGCGGTGATGGTCTAACTGTAAAATCAGTTTGGCCCATTCGACCTGATGACCTGGTTGATAGCCCCATGGCTTGAACAGGTCGTCTGGCTTGTCGATGTTGAATGTCCAGTCATGTTGCCAGTTTGTGTCATAATGCTCCCAAATCTGGCCATCGGTGTTGGCGGTTAGTTCGACGGTGAATTTATGCGCAATGGCGCTGGCACGATCCAGATAGCGTGGCATGCCGGTTGTCTGATAGGCCGCTAGCAAGGCCTCGACGCTGTGCATATTGGCATTCTGCCCGCGATAGGCTGATAGCACAGCCAGATGGGCATCGCGTTCATCAGCGTAAGCACCATGTTCGGGCTCGTAGAAATAAGTTTCCATGAAATCCCAGATTTCGGCAATCATATCGCTGGCACCGGCGATATCAAGGCGGCTGGCGGTGGTAGCGGCTAGCATGACAAAGGCATGACCATAGGCCATGGCGCGGCTATCTTCGATCGTGCTGCCGTTGCGCTGCCATATATAATGCCCATCATCGCAGCGATGATGCGAGACCAGATAGGCAAAGCCATGCGCCGCCCAGTCCCGATAATGCGGTGTGCCCGTATACATAAAGGCATTGGCATAATTGAAAACAAACCGTGCCGAGCTGACCAGATGCCGTGTGTCCTTGTCATAAATGCTACCGTCATCACGGAAATAATGAAAAAACCCACCAGCAGGATCAAACGCATGTGGTTCGTAAAAGGCCAGAATATCGGCGATATGCTGGCGCAAAAAGCCGGCATCTTCAAAATCAGGATAATCTGCCAATGCTTGTTTTCTCCTATTGCCGCGCGATGGTCAGTGTCGCCCGCAGGCCATCGGACATATTCTGGAAATGCAAACTGCCGCCATGCTGTTCAGCAATGGTAGAGGCTACGGTTAGTCCCATGCCAAAGCCCTCAATATGCGCTGTATTCTCGCCGCGTTTGAAAGGCGCGGTCAGCAATGCTAGGTCATCCTCGCTCATACCAACGCCAAAATCATCAATATGAATTTCGGCAATTTCCGATGAAGATTCGAGTGACACAATTGCTTTGCGCCCATATTTCAGCGCATTATCGATCAGATTGCTGATCGCCCTTTGCAATGAAAGTGGCTGCGCCATCACAATCATTCTATTTGTCTTGAGCCGCGCTCCTCGCAAAGATGTGGGCTTGCTATCGGAAAAGATTGTCCGTGTTGAGATTGTCTTGACGGTCTGTTCCTGTAGGGTCACCGGATAGCCCGCATCCTGAAAATCAGCAACCACCGCGTCAACCAGCGCGACCAGCGACATTTTGCGCGGCTTTTCGACATTCATTTCCGATTGCGTATAATCCAGCACGCTCTGAATCATCCCCGTCATGCGATCAATATCAGCATCCATTTTGTGGCGTAGTTCGTCATCTTCGATCAAAGCTGTGCGTAAACGAAGGCGGGCGGCTGGTGTCCCCAGATCATGGCTGACACCCGACAGAAACATCGCGCGTTTCGATAAGGACGCGCCTTCTGCCTTACGATGCGCATTTATAGCTGTGATCATTGCGCGTAATTCGGTTGGTCCTTCAGGACTGTAGCTGGTTGATCCACGCGCAGACCAGCGTCCAGACAAAATATTAGCAAAAGACAGAAAAGCACTGCTCGTATTGACGATCAGTGCCGATAAAAAGGCCAGCGTTAAGATCGGAATAGCGGCGGCAAGCAGGCGGTAGTCAGTTGGTGCGGCTTGGCACCCCCAGATGGCATTGCCATCAACACGCACCCAAGGTTTGTTTTCATAAGCGATAAAAATTGTGGCGTTAGAACAGTAACTAGCCAGTAATCGCGTTACGCTAGCGAGACTGGCGCCAGACGCGTTTTGTTTTGATTTTTCAAGTTCGGCAACCGGATATTTCAGATCTGGCGATATTATCGCAAGCGCCATACGTTTGTTTATGTTGCTGATTGAGGACGTTGCTCCAAGCGACAAAAGTGTGATGTGATCGGCAGGTGCTACCTCGGGGAATTGCGAAAAGCGTCCATTCTCGGCCAGACGTAACAGAGGAAGTGGTAATTCGCTTATCTGTAGGCCGTCTATAGGCGGTGTGTCATCGCGCACTGTTTCAAACAGGCTCAGCCCTGACATATATGATTTATGCAGATGCTGTTTCCATTGCGCTTCGGAATACATCCATAGCCAGCTTGACAAGATGCCAGCCAAGCCTGCGCTGATGATCCAAATCGTGGCGCGCATCTGTAAACTGAGAATGATCTTCATCAGATTTCTGTTTGCGTTACGTCAACTGCAAAGATATAGCCAACGCCGCGTTCGGTTTTCAATAAGGCCGGATTTTTGGGGTTCTCTTCAATCTTGCCACGCAACCGGCCTACCAGAACATCCAAGGCACGGCCAGAACTGTCCATATTGATATCGCCAGCCTGGGTGACATCCATGGCCGTGGTGATTTCATCGCGCGTCAGGGGCACATGCGGATTGGCAAGTAATACCTTGAGCAAGCGTGTTTCGCGTTGTGACAGGGCAATCTGAATGCCATCCGGCGACAGCACTTCGTCTTTCTTGCCATCATAGACCCAGCCCGCGAAGCTGAAGAGCGAGGTGTTGCGCCGATAGTTCAGCGAGGCCGAACGCCGGACACGGCGCAGAACCGCCTTGACGCGTGCCAGCAAGAGATCGGGATTGAAAGGCTTGGCAATATAATCATCAGCGCCGACCTCATAGCCGGACATGCGCTGATGATCTGCCGACAAGGCCGATACCAGAATGATCGGCACATCCTGTTCCCGGCGCAATTCCTTGCATAATTCGATGCCGTTTTCTTCGCCAAGCATAACATCAAGCAAAATCAGTTCGATTCGCCCAGCCGAAATATGATGCTGTATTTCCCGTCCTGTGGCTGCTGTATGCACCATGAAACCGTGCTTGCGCAGATATTGCGCCATCATCTGGCGCATTTCCATATCGTCATCAACAACCAAAATAGTGGGTACAGACATTGCAAATCTTTCACAATCAGGTAACGAAAAGACATTATCTTAGTAATGCAAAAGGGGCATCTTAGTAACAAAAGGCAACAAAAACCATATTTAGGTAACAATGTGTAATATTTCGGGCAAAAAAATCACATTCGCTCAAAAATTGATGAAGAACGATATTGAAACACTGTGCCGCTCAGGTCAGGGTGTCGCACCTTAAATGCATTTGTATCTGGGAGGATTGTAATGAATTCTAAATTTGTATCAGTGGCAACCGCCGCTATCATGACTATGGCCGCAGGTGCTGCTAATGCCGAACCACAAGCTGAGGTTCTGCACTGGTGGACGTCAGGTGGTGAAGCAAAGTCTGTTGCCGTTTTGCAGCAGGAATTTGATGGCCGCGGTGGCACATGGACAGACATGCCTGTTGCTGGTGGTGGCGGTGACGCAGCCATGACAGCACTTCGTGCACGTGTTCTTGCTGGCAACGCGCCAACAGCTGTTCAGCTGAAAGGCCCTGCCATTCAGGAATGGTATGAAGAAGGTGTTCTTGCTGACATTTCTTCAGTTGCCAAGGCAAATGGATGGGCAGACGTTCTGCCACCATCAATTGCCAATCATATGAAATGTGAAGGTACCTGGTGTGCAGCACCTGTTAACGTTCACCGTATTGACTGGATCTGGGCAAATGCCGATGTGCTGTCAAAGAACGGTATCAAGATGCCAACAACATGGGCTGAATTCAATGCCGCCGCAGCAAAACTGCAGGCAGCTGGCGTTACGCCTCTGGCACATGGTGGTCAGGCATGGCAGGACGCAACAGTATTTGAAGCTGTAGCGCTTGGTATTGGTGGCGCAGACTTCTTCCAGAAGGCCTTCGTTGATCTTGATCCAGCAACTTTGAAGTCTGACACAATGGTTAAAGTGTTCGACCAGATGCGCACAATGCGCGGTTTTGTTGACAGCAACTTCTCAGGCCGTGACTGGAACCTTGCAACAGCAATGGTCATGAATGGCGAAGCTGCTTTCCAGATCATGGGTGACTGGGCAAAGGGTGAATTCCTAGCTGCTGGCAAGAAGCCTGGCGTGGACTTCCTGTGTGCTTCAACACCTGGTGAAGGCTTCCTCTATAATGTTGACAGCTTTGCCATGTTCAGCGTTGACGGTAAGGACAAGAAAGACGGTCAGCTTCTGCTTGCCGAGCTTATCGTTGGTAAAAACTTCCAGAAGGTATTCAACCTGAACAAAGGTTCAATCCCTGCACGTGTTGACGTGGCTCTGGACGAGTTTGACAGCTGTGCACACACATCTGCCAAAGATATGGCCGATAGCAACAAAGGTGGTTCACTGCTTCCATCTTACGCACATGGCATGGCACTTCGCGGTGCACAGGCCGGTGCTATCACTGACGTTGTGACAGCACATTTCAATTCAGACATGTCTTCAGCTGATGCTGTGAAGATGCTGGCTGATGCGGTTGCAAATAGCCTGTAGATAATTCTGCCTCGTCCGGTGCTATAATCGGACGGGGTTTATTTTTGGAGGATGAAGATGTCAGAATGGCTAGAGCGACATATACCCAAAATGGTTTTGGCTCCATCCTTTGCCGCCATCTTGATTTTTGTTTATGGATTTATCGGCTGGACAGCCTGGGTGTCACTAACAAAATCCAAGCTGCTGCCGAAATATGATATTGTTGGTCTGTTTCAATATGACCGACTTTTTGCATCCCCGCGTTGGGATACAGCTATCGATAATTTGTTTATTTTCGGATTTTTGTTCATCGTCATTTCCATGATCCTGGGTTTGCTTCTGGCTATTATGCTGGATCAGAAAATCCGCACCGAAGGTGCGCTTCGTACTATTTTTCTATATCCAATGGCCTTGTCACTGATTGTGACGGGTACAGCCTGGAAATGGATTTTGAATCCGGGTCTGGGTCTGGAAGCCACGGTCAAAGGCTGGGGTTTCGAGAGCTTTACCTTTGACTGGTTGGTCAATCCCGATATGGCGATCTATACAGTCGTGATCGCCGGTGTCTGGCAGGCCTCGGGCTTTGTAATGGCGCTGTTTCTGGCAGGATTGCGATCTGTTGATCAGGAAATTATCAAAGCCGCGCAAGTCGATGGTATTCCGACATGGCGTATCTATTCGGCGATTATCATTCCATCGATGGCACCTATTTTTCTGTCTGCCTTTATTGTATTGGCGCATCTTGCGATTAAAAGTTTCGATCTGGTCATTGCCCTGACAGGCGGTGGTCCGGGCTATGCAACCGATCTGCCAGCGACCTTTATGTATACGATGGCATTTTCACGCGGCAATATCGGTCAGGCGGCAAGTTCGGCCATGGTCATGATGGCTGTCGTTTTTGCGATTGTGGTGCCTTATCTTTATTCCGAATTGCGAGCAAAAAATGACGGATGATATTCACAGCACATCGCAAACGAATATGATTGGCAAGCTGGCCTTGAGATGGGGGCTGTATATTCTGCTATGCCTGTTTGCATTATATTACCTGATGCCGCTTTTTGTGATGGTTACAACGTCGCTGAAAAGCCTTGATGAAATCCGCACCGGCTCATTGGTGGCTTTGCCTCGTGACGTAACCTTTGCCGCGTGGGGTACTGCCTGGTCGAGTGCCTGTACGGGGATTCAGTGCGAAGGTCTGCGTCCCTATTTCTGGAATTCGGTTCTTTTGGCAGTGCCTGCGGTGCTGATTTCAACGCTTATTGGTGCGATCAATGGCTATGTCATTGCCAAATGGCGGTTCAAAGGCGCGAATCTGATTTTTTCACTAATGCTATTCGGGTGCTTTATTCCGTTTCAGGTGGTGCTGTTGCCAATGGCGCGGATGCTGGGTCTTATGGGCATGGCAGGATCAATCACAGGACTGATTTTTGTGCATGTGGTTTATGGAATCGGTTTTACGACGCTGTTTTTCCGAAATTATTACGTCACCATTCCCACCGAACTGGTGAAAGCTGCCAAAGTTGATGGCGCTGGTTTCTTCCGCATTCTGTGGGAAATTTTTCTGCCGCTATCGCTTCCCATCATTGTGGTTACGATCATCTGGCAATTCACCCAAATATGGAATGATTTTCTGTTTGGCGTGTCATTTTCGCAAGCTGGAACGCAACCTGTGACGGTGGCACTCAATAATATTGTGAATTCAACAACTGGTGTCAAAGAGTACAATGTCGATATGGCTTCTGCGATTATCGCGGCCTTGCCAACGCTCGTTGTGTATGTTGTCGCTGGCAAATATTTTATCCGCGGTCTGACTGCGGGTTCGGTTAAAGGATAAAGAACATGGCGCCAATCCTCGAAATCAAGAATCTGTATAAAAATTATGGATCGTTGAATATTCTTAAGGATGTCAATGTATCAATCGGGTCAGGTGACTTTCTGGTGCTTGTTGGCCCGTCAGGATGCGGTAAATCAACGTTGCTGAACTGTATTGCCGGTCTTGAACCGATCAGCGGTGGATCGATTGAAATTGGCGGCCAGGACATGACGCATGTCAGCCCGAAAGACCGCAATATTGCCATGGTGTTTCAATCCTACGCGCTTTATCCAACCATGACGGTGGCCAAGAATATCACCTTTGGCATGAAGGTGCGCGGTGTCGAAAAGGCAGAGCAGGATATCAAGCTGGCCGAGGTAGCGCGGCAGTTGCAGATCGAACCATTACTAAGTCGTCGTCCGGCGCAACTTTCCGGTGGCCAGCGTCAGCGTGTTGCCATGGGGCGGGCGCTGGTTCGCGATCCAAAGCTGTTTCTGTTTGATGAGCCTTTATCCAATCTGGACGCCAAATTGCGCGTCGAGATGCGTACCGAAATCAAGAAGCTTCACCAGAATCTGGGAGCATCGATGGTCTATGTGACGCATGACCAGATTGAAGCCATGACATTGGCTACCAAGATTGTCGTCATGAAAGGTGGCGTGGTTCAGCAGATTGGCACGCCAGCCGAAATCTATAGCAAACCTGCAAATCTGTTTGTTGCAGATTTCATGGGATCGCCAGCGATGAATCTGATCCCGGCCAAGGCCAAGAAAAACGGTTCCGGCTATAATGTCATCATCGAGCGGGCAGGTGGCGAACCACTGGTTCTGCATGAAAAGCGTACGAAAAAGCTACCCGCCAATGTCGTGGTTGGACTACGGCCAGAAGATATCGGTGATGCGCAATATCGCAAAGGGCGTGATCTGCATGTGTCATCATGTCAGGTTGATGTTGTCGAGCCAGCCGGTGCCGATACCTTTGTGCTGATGTCGCTAGGTGGCAAGGAAGTCACGGCACGACTGCATGCCGAAACCGGTGCCACGCCTGGCAAAGAAATAGAATTTGCTTTTGATATGAAGAAGCTATCCTATTTTGATGCGGATACCGGTGACCGGCTGGAATTACAGTAACAGCTTTTTGTGGACGCCCATTTTAACATATCTTGCTATGGACGAAGGCAGGGTGAAAACAGTATCATGCGTCTGAAACATAATTGCGACCAAGCACAGGCTGTTTGCCTAGGCGTGCCCAGGCTCTGACTATATGACGTGACCTTGGGTAGTTGCATCGGGTGAGATAAGCAAAATGAGTTTACTGGCAGAATGAGTTTACTGGTTGCAGATATTGGCGGGACGAATGTCCGCTTTGGTGTAGCGGCAGATGCCACGGCACCGTTGACGCATGTGCAGATCATGACTTGTGCGCCATACCCTAACTTTGCCGATGCCATAGCCGCATTTCTGGCACCGCTTGATGTCACGATCAACTATCTTTCGGTCGCTGTTGCTGGCCCCGTGAATGACGATAAGGTTGATGTGACCAATAATCACTGGGTTTTTGACAAGAGTGCAGTGATGCAACAGCTGGGCGTTGATGGCATTCTGGTGATTAACGATTTTACCGCCCAGGCGCTGGCGCAAAGTGATCCGGCAACCAATGGCAATATCCAGATTTGTGACGGCATGTCTGACCGCGCTGCGCCGTTGTTGGTGATTGGACCTGGCACCGGTTTGGGGGTTTCGGCCTTAATCCCCGCAGGTGACGATTTTGTGCCGATTGAAGGCGAAGGTGGGCATGTGTCCTTTGCGCCGCGAACGGCAGATGAAATCGCCTTGCTTGGCTTTTTGAACCAGACCATGGCTCATGTGTCAGCCGAGCGGGTCGTAAGCGGAGCAGGTCTGGAAAATGTCTATGCGTTCATGGCTGATCGGGCAGGGGATACAGAAATACCAGCCCGGCTTGGCGCGCCGGAGATTGGCGTAGCGGCTGTGGCAGATGGCGGGATTGCCCGAGATGCGGTACATCTGATGCTAGGCTGTCTTGGTACGGTGATGGCCAATGCGGTGCTGACCTTGGGCGCATGGCGCGGGGTGGTGATTGCAGGCGGGATTGTGCCACATGTGCAAAGTCTGCTTGCCGACAGCCCCTTTGCCACGCGCTTCCGGCATCAGGGGCGTATGGGAACGTTGCTGAACGCTGTGCCTGTATGGTTGTCGGTTGATCCACTAGCTGGCATAAAGGGCGCGCAGGCGGCCATGGCTAATCGATATACGGCTGTGCGCATGAAACGGAAATCAAATTAACGGTGCTAACAGAAAGTTGAAAACGGCGTAACATAATGTCTGAACTTATTCCAAAATCCGCAGAAATACCCGATAGCGATTATGTGATTGTCGGGGGTACAGGCGATCTGGCACTTCGCAAGATTTTTCCGGCACTGTTCTGGCGCTATCTTGCTGGCCAGATTACCACCGAATTCCGCCTGATTGCGGCCGCCCGTTCATCTATGTCAGTCGATGAGTTCGCAACCAAGCTTCGCCCCTTTTGCGCAGATGCGATTGCTGGCGAAGAGGATGGTGAGGGTCACTGGACAGGCTTTATAGCGCTTATCCGGATTGTCGCGCTTGATGTTGTTAGCGGAGAAGGCGGGGCCGAACTTGCCGAACTGATTAGTCGCCGCCTGTCACCCGAACGGCCATTGATTTTCTATCTGGCGATCGCACCAACCTTGTTTGGTGCGGCATGTGATACGATTGCAAAGCATGAGCTGGCGGTGGCACAAAGCCGCCTTGTGGTCGAAAAGCCGCTTGGCAATGACGGCGAATCTGCCCGCGCGATCAACAAATTATTGCTGAATGTTTTTGACGAAACACAAATTTACCGGATTGACCATTATTTGGGCAAAGAGACCGTGCAGAATCTGATGGCACTGCGTTTTGCCAATACGATTTTTGAATCGCAATGGGGTAATCATGCGATTGACCATGTGCAGATTACCGTTGCCGAAACAGTTGGGGTTAATGGCCGCGCGTCCTATTATGACAAATATGGTGCTTTGCGGGATATGGTGCAAAACCACCTGCTTCAGCTTGTCTGTCTGGTTGGGATGGAGCCGCCTGCTTATTTCAATGCCGATCAGGTGCGAGACGAAAAGCTGCGTGTGTTACGCGCTATCCAGCCGATCGCGCCTAGCGATGTCGTGCGCGGTCAATATGAAGAAGGCGATGTGGATGGGAAGGCTGTTGCGAGCTATCGTGACGAGCTTGGTGGCGTTTCAAACACCGAAACCTATGTCGCTTTGAAACTGGTGATCGAAAACTGGCGTTGGGCTGGGGTGCCGTTCTATGTGCGCACAGGCAAACGCCTTACCCAACGTGCCAGCGAGATTGTTATTACCTTTAAAAATCGTCCTCACGATATTTTCACCAAACCTGGCGCTCCGGCGAAACCCGATGTGCCAAACCGATTAACGATCCGGCTTCAACCGCATGAAGGTCTGCGATTGCAACTGACGAGTAAAGCGCCAGGGCCTGGTGGTATGCGTCTGTTCCCGTCTGAATTGAACTTGTCCTTTGGTGATACGTTTGACCAACGCCTGCCTGATGCTTACGAACGGCTGTTGATGGATGTGGCACGGGGCAACCAGACTTTGTTTATGCGCCTTGATGAGGTGCTTGCCGCCTGGGATATTATCGACCCGCTGATCGCAGATATTGATAAACATGCATTGCATAAATATCAGGCAGGTACGATGGGACCGATGCAAGGTGATACGCTTGCCCTAAGTGACGCACATGCGTGGATTGATCCACATGAGGGAGAAGCGTGATGATAGATTCAGGTGCGGTTATTGCCGATTATTTATCACAAGCGGTTGCTAAACGCGGATCAGCCAGTCTGGTCGTGTCTGGCGGGTCAAGTCCGGTGCCATCATTTGCAACGCTGGCCAGCATGCCGATTGAGTGGGCAAAAGTCACGATCACGCTGGTTGATGATCGTGATGTGCCTGCTGACCATGCAGATTCGAATGATTTGCTGGTGCAAACGCATTTATTGCAAGGCCATGCGGCACAAGCGCAGTTTGTTTCCCTTGCCCGCGACCCCGATATGGTGGCGCGCATCGCCCGCCCGTTTGACGTGATGTTGCTGGGCATGGGGACAGACGGGCATTTTGCGTCGCTATTTCCCGACATGATGTCCGATGCAACAGCTTTTGACCCAGATGCCAAACCAGAGATTTTACGCACGGGCATTAAGGGATCACCAGCACATCCGCGTATCAGTATGAATCTGGCGATGATTTTGCAGTCGCGGCATATCATGCTTTTGATTCAAGGCGCCGCTAAACGCGAAGTACTTGCCGAAGCCCAGCATGATCGAAATTTACCTGTCTCGGCATTATTGCACCAGACGATCACCGACATTGATATTATTACGGATCAGCCATCATGACATTGCATAGCGTCATTGACGCGGTTACTGACCGCATACGCACCCGAAGCCAAGCCAGCCGTGCGGCCTATCTGGCATCGATTGCCGATATGCAGAATGATCCAGATAGTGACCGCCGGTCGGTATCCTGTTCTAATATGGCGCATGCGGCAGCGGCGGCAGGCGGCGATCAGGATGATGTGCTGGCAATGGCCGATGTGATAAAGCCAAATATAGGCATCATAACAGCCTATAATGATATGCTATCGGCGCATCAGCCATTTGAAAAATTCCCACAAATTATCAAGGCCGCGGCACGTTCAGTAGGTGCCACGGCGCAGGTTGCTGGCGGCGTGCCTGCCATGTGTGATGGCGTCACGCAAGGCCGCCCCGGGATGGAGTTGTCATTGCTGAGCCGTGATGTGATTGCCATGTCAACAGGCATCGGCCTGTCACATGGGGTCTATGATGCGGCAGTCTGTCTTGGCGTATGTGACAAGATTGTCCCCGGGCTGGTTATGGGGGCTTTATCCTTTGGCCATTTGCCAACCATTTTTGTGCCAGCAGGCCCGATGTCAACAGGCCTTGCCAATGATGAAAAAGCCGCTGTTCGCAAAGCCTATGCCCAAGGCAAAGCAAGTCGTGCCGATCTGCTGAAGTCCGAAGTATCTGCCTATCATGGTGCGGGCACATGCACATTTTATGGAACTGCCAATAGTAACCAGATGTTGATGGAAATTATGGGTCTGCATTTGCCAGGTGCGGCCTTTATTCATCCGCATGATGATCTGCGTCATGCGTTGACAGTGGCAGCCACGCATCAGGCCGCCGCCATTTCGCGGCAGTCGGATGATTATCGTCCAATTGGCGAAATTCTGGATGAACGTAGTTTTGTGAATGCCATTGTCGGCTTGCATGCAACAGGTGGATCAACAAATCATACATTACATTTGCCAGCGATGGCGGCGGCGGCTGGTATCGCGCTGACATGGGAAGATTTTGCCGATCTGTCCGATATAGTCCCGCTTTTGGCGCGGGTTTATCCAAACGGCAGTGCGGATGTTAATCATTTTCATGCGGCTGGTGGCATTGGTTTTGTGATCCGCGAGCTTTTGGAAGCTGGATTGGTGCATGATGATGCGCGCACAGTATGGGGTGATAATCTGGCTGATTACGCATCTGAGCCATGTTTTGGCGCAAATAATGAAATTGTATGGAAACCAGCGACGGCTGAAAGCCACGATCCAGATATTTTGCGTCCCGTTGCAGACCCGCATAGTGCAACAGGGGGGTTGAAAATGCTGACAGGGTCGCTTGGTAAGTCGGTGATCAAGGTGTCGGCAGTTGATCCAAGCCGCCATATTGTGACCGCGCCGGCACAGGTTTTTGCCAGTGAAGCAGAGGTCAAGGCCGCCTTTGCTGATGGGTTGCTCAATCAGGATGTGATTGTGGTTATTCATACGCAGGGCCCACAAGCCAATGGTATGCCCGAATTGCATAGTCTGACCCCGCTTTTATCCATTTTACAGGAACAGGGACATAAGGTGGCGCTGGTAACAGACGGGCGTATGTCGGGCGCATCAGGAAAAGTGCCAGCAGCGATCCATGTTTGTCCCGAAGCCGTGGTAGGCGGTGCCATTGCCAAGATCAAAGATGGTGACATGATCACCCTTGATGCGGTTAGCGGACAACTGAATGTTGCGGCTGATCTGGATGCACGACCTTTGCCAGCGATAGCAAATCATGCACCACAGGAAAGCTTTGGCCGCCCATTATTTGCAAGCTTGCGCGGCAAGGCCGCCCCAGCAGAACAGGGAGGCGGCGTAAACCCGCTGATAAATTTATAATGACAAAGGTTAAGATGACGATTGATGACGTTCTGGCACTAGGGCATGTTATGCCAGTGATTGTGATTGATGATGTTGCCCATGCGGTGCCATTGGCGGAAACTTTGCTGGCCAATGGTATCCGCACAATCGAGATCACCTTGCGCACATCAGCGGCGCTTGATTCGATTGCCGCGATTGCCGATCACTGCCCCGATATGGTTGTTGGTGCGGGTACGATTCTGTCGCTTGAATTAGCACAAGCATCGGCATCAGCTGGCGCACGTTTTGTGGTTAGTCCGGGATGTACCGAAGCTGTCATTAAAGGGTGTCAGACAGCTGAGATGCCGCTTTTGCCCGGGGCATCAACCGTTTCGGAAATGATGGCGCTTGCCGAACAGGGTTTTGGCGTTATCAAATTTTTTCCAGCGATGGCGGCTGGTGGACCTAATTTTATCAAATCACTAGCTAGTCCCTTACCGCATCTCGGGTTTTGCCCGACAGGCGGTATCACCGAAGCTACCGCGCCAGATTGGCTGGCTTTGCCTAATGTGCCATGTCTTGGAGGGTCGTGGATTGCCCCAGCCACGCTTATCAATGATGAAGATTGGGACGCGATTGGAGCGCATGCAAAGGCGGCAAGCCTGCTTTAGTCAGCATGTTCTTAGTCCTTATTCAGATGTGAACATGCGAGATAGGGACAGCGAGGCGAGTCCCGAAATCAATGACAGCCCAGCCAATGTCATGATTGTCATATTCAAATCGATCATATGCGCAATCAAACCCAACAAGGCAGGTCCGGTAAGAAGGCCAAAATAGGCAAAGGCAATAATCAGAGAAATCTGCCGCAAGGGTTTATTGCCGCTTAGGCGACCAGCGGTGGAGATAATAAGAGGAAAGGCGTTACCAAGCGCCAGACCAAGTAATCCATAAGCAATTATAATGATTGTGGGCTGGCCTATATAAAGTGCCAGTGACAAAACAACCGCCGCCGCCAACATGGGAACGGCCAGTAATAGATGCGTCTGAAAATAGGCGGCAAGCCTGTCGCCCATAAGCCGAATTGCGGTCATTGCCAATCCGAAGATGAGAACGGGTCTGCCAGCTTCTTCGAGGGTGAGATTGTGATATTGATGAAGATGCAAAGCTGACCAGTCAACAACGCCGCCTTCGATTAATGTGCTGATAAAAATCAGGATGCCCAGAAATATAATTATGGCCTTGTTCAAGGATACCGTAGCTTTATCAGTGTCTATTGTCGAAACGGGATCACGAATCCATTCTGTGCGGCGCATCATGCCGATACCAAAAATAGCGGCACTGACAATGATGCCCATTGGAACTGAAACCTGCATCTTGAGTAAGGCCGTGATGACAACAGCGCCTATAAGCATGCCAGCCGAAAACATAGCATGGAAGAATGACATGCCGCGTCGGTCTGATTGCTGTTCCCATTGCGATGCCTGGGTGTTTAGTCCAGCTTCAAGGAAACCGGCGGCAATACCTGCAAAAATGCCTGCAATGTAAAATATAGGAAGCGATAATGTTGTTAGGCAGATTGCAATGGAAAGCGCAAATAACAGTCCGCCAAAGCGCAATATGCGGGTGGTGGGTATATGTTGGTCAAAACGTGTCACCAAGGCAATGCCCGTGCATAGGCTGATGCCAATAACCAGCAGAAACAAGGCCAGCATCAAGGGATCAAGGCCAAGGCTGGCGCTTCGTTCCGGTACAAGGACGCCCCACATGCCAAAAAAGGCACCTTGACCAAAAAAGCCGAATGAAATCGAAAACCTAGTCTGGCTTATTTCCTGTGCGGTGATCGCCGTTGTCATAATCAGCGTTCGCGGGCACTTAGCAAGGTATCAATCGTTTTTGTCGTCGCACGACTATGGGTAAAATCAGGCGCCGCGCCCGCTTTGGCATGGGCGACAAAATCGGCGACCATAAGCGCATATTGATCGCATGCCGGAAACGTAATGCGTTCAGCATCATCGCCAAGGGTGTTCTGTCCCCATTGCGCGGTTGTTGCGCCATTTGGATTGAACGGAATATTCAGCCGTGCCCAGCCATCAGTGCCGATCACATGCACCATCTGTGACAGACCAGAACTGCTGGACACGGTAAAGGTCAGATGTTGGCCATGAGGCCAGATCAACATACCGCTGGCCAATTTTTCGATGTTACGGTCATCATCCATTTCGACATGACATGATATATGTTCAGGCGCGCCGCCAAACATCAGCACCCCCGCCATGATCGCGTAACAGCCAATATCATAAATAGGCCCGCCGCCATATTCGGCAACATTGCGCACATCCTGTGCGGGGCGCGGCGGATAACAGAAATGGGTCTGGATCGCCTGCGGTGTGCCAATGTCAATTTCGGTGATCCAAGTCCATTGTGGATGATGCCGGATCATGAAGCCTTCATAGATATAGACATTTGATGCGCTGGCGACAGCTTCAAGCTGGTCAAGCTCGGCCTCATTAAGGGCGATCGGCTTTTCGCATAAGACATGCTTGCCAGCCTCTATCGCGCGGATTGTCCATGGCACATGCAGATGATTTGGCAGGGGAATATAGACAGCCTCGACGCCTGGATCTGCCAGCACATCTTCATAGCTGGACTGGCGCATGCCGTCATATAGAGGATTATCAGA
Organism: uncultured Candidatus Puniceispirillum sp.; assembly: GCF_963979125.1. Taxonomy (NCBI): domain Bacteria; kingdom Pseudomonadati; phylum Pseudomonadota; class Alphaproteobacteria; order Puniceispirillales (SeqCode); family Puniceispirillaceae (SeqCode); genus Puniceispirillum (SeqCode); species uncultured Candidatus Puniceispirillum sp. The sequence goes on along the minus strand of NZ_CAXBVX010000026.1, from coordinate 6,901 downwards.
AGGCGAAGATGGATCACGCCGCCCGATATGGGTGATCTCATGCCCAGCTGATGTTATGGCTGGAATCAGTTTTTCGCGGCTGATTTTGGCATCACCCAGAATTCCAAATTTCATCATGTCACCTCGCTATCATCAATAGCTATATCAAAGCGGTCATGCCGCATGCCGTCAAGATGAAGATGGGTTAGTGGCAAGCCTTGCCAAGCGCCTTTAGCCGCCAGTAATTATAGGGAAGCGGGGCCAAAAATCCGGCCAGTAGCATTATTGGTATTACGGTAAGATTAAGTCGGGCACCACCAGTCATGGCAACATCAACAAGATTCATGGCTGTTTCCATGCCGATCATCGAGACAAGCGACATGCCACATGCGGTTTTGATGGCGATATTAAGTGCCATCTGGCGGCTCAGAATGATCGTTTCCAGAATGATCGATGTTATAAGCCCGTTGAAAATCGCCAGCGACATAATGGCCAAGGTTGACCAGGGAATCCCGGTATATTGAAAAAAGGCAATCGTCCCAAGATCACCAATGGCACAGCCAATCAGACACCATAGGGTGTTATACGACGCTCGCCGCCATGTGTGACGGCAGGTCCAGTGGATGTTTAAGTGATCTATACGAAATGACATCTGCTACCCATACGTAAAATGTCGATATAATACATTGAAATGGTGTAGTACCAATCAGGGATCAAGCCCCCTGCATTACAATAAGCATATATGCCGGTTTGCTGAAGGATAGACATATAAGCATCGTCATAAATTGATTTTTCATGGCGTTTCATATAATCCCTGCTTGTCAGACCCTATCATTTATCGAAGAATGACGCATGACTTTAGCATCTGTTTATTCAATGGCGCCAGCCAATGCGGAACCCCGAACAGAACGCGTGGCTGTGATCGATATTGGCTCAAATTCATTGCGGCTTGTCGTCTATGCCAATAATGGGCGCTATCCATTTCCATTGTTCAACGAGCGGTCAAATTGCCGCCTTGGTGCTAATCTTGATAAAACGGGGTTATTGAACCAAGAACGCATCGATGTCGCTGTTACAACAATCACCCGCTTTGCGCATGTGCTGTCGAATATGGGAGTCAGCCGGGTTCATGCGGTGGCCACAGCGGCGGTGCGCCGCGCCAAAAATGCGGCCGATTTTATCACCCCTGCCCAAGCTGCGCTGGGGCATCCCATTCGGGTGTTATCGCAAAGCGAAGAAGCACATTATGTCAGCAAGGGGCTGGTGCTGAATATTCCTGGCGCCAGTGGCATTGTCGCTGACCTAGGGGGTGGTAGTCTGGAAATCGTGCGGCTGGAAAAAGGTGAGGTAAAGCATTCGATAAGTCTGAATATTGGACATCTATCGAGCCTGAGTGACAAGGATATTGACAAGGCGCTGGCAAGCGTTTCATGGCTTGGCACCAAAAAGAATCTGAAATTATATGGCGTTGGCGGTAGTTTCCGTGCGCTTGGGATGGCATTTATCGAGGAAGCGCGCTATCCGCTTTCGGTATTGCACGGGCTGAAGATTGATGCCGATGACGCGATTGATATTCTCAATCATATTGTCACCGACATATCTGATCTGGGCGGTATCCCCGAAGGCCGCAAAAAAACCATGCCAACCGCCGCACGAATCATCCGGGCGTTGATGCGCAGGGCAAAAGTGGCCAAGCTAGAGATTAGCGGCACCTCTATCCGCGATGGGGTGATCGCCAATTATGAGCTGAATGATGCTGATCGCGCCGATTTTCTGCTGGCGGTATGTTCGGAAATCTATCAGAACAACCGCCGTTTTCCTGATGTGCCGGAAAAGCTATTTGCTTTTTTAAAGCCCTTGCAGATGACACAGGACAACAAGAAGTTTAACCGCCTGCTTGAAGCGGCTTGCTATCTGGCTGATTTTTGTTGGAATGAGCATGAAGATATACGCGGTGATCTGGCTGCCCGCCGTGTGCTAGGTCTGCCCGTGAACTGCATCTCGCATAAAGACCGGATATGGCTAGCACTGGCTGTCTATCACCGCCATGTCGGGGTGAAGCAGAATAAGGCGCGGCCAAGAGAGCTGCGGCATATTCTGGGTGATGCGCATCGCAAGCAAGCGGTCGCTATTGGTCTGGGATTGCGCTTTGCCATGTTCTTTAGCGGCGGCACAGCAACGGATATGGGTAAAATCCGGTTAAGCGTGTCCGACAAGGTGCTGACCTTGCATGTTGGTGCTGGTGCCGCGGCGTTGATTGATGAACATGCACAGCGCCGCTTTACATTCCTAGCACAAAGCATTAAGTGCTCAGCATCGATTGAAATTGAGGATTAGCATCGGTTTTGATCGGCTATTGCCGCGCTCCATCATTTAGCCAACGGATTATTGATATGTCACAGGAAACGACGTCGCAGACTTATTTTGTGCCGCTTGCCAGCATCATGGAACATCATGATGGTAATCTGTTAGCTGCCATGCAAACGGACGATCTGCGCAACTGCATCGTGACCATGCCGATTGTCGTGGATGTGGCCAAATCAGGCGAGCAGAGTTTTTTTGTCGGGGTTGCCGTGACATGTGATTTTGACAGTCCCGAAGCCTTGTCGGATGAATTTGCCCGAAGCGCGCCAGAAGGATATATCCCGATTTTTGCCTGGATTCCGGCAAATCGGTTCAATAATGATGATTTTGGCATTTTTATTGATCCGAATGACTGTGGTGAAACGCTGGTCAATGGCATGATCGGCGAAGTTATCGAACAGGCGCAGATTGAAATGACGGTTGCGGCACTGGCCACACAATGATGCGCTGTAAAGTGAAGCACTTTACAGTGACGCGCGAAACAATGACGCGCGAAACAATGACGCGCGAGACAATGACCCAACAAGATTAAACCTACAGGGCGTGAAGATGGCGATTTATGTTGATGCAGATGCCTGTCCGGTAAAAGACGAAATTGTCACGGTGGCAAACCGGCATAAGCTGGATGTCTATATTGTCTCAAATGGGGGTATTCGTCCGCATCCGCATCCGCAGGTGCATATGATTATCGTGGCAGACGGTGCGGATGAGGCGGATAAATGGATTGCCGATCAGGCTAAGACCGGCGATATCGTGATTACCGCTGATATTCCGTTAGCGGCCAAAGCGGTTGCGGCAGGGGCATTGGTACTGCGTCATGACGGCGATATGATTACCGAGGCCAATATTGGCAATCAGCTAGCAACACGCGATTTAATGACCGATGTTCGCGCGGCCGACCCGCTATTCACCGGACAGGGGCATAAAGGCCAGCGCAGTTTCAGCAAGCAGGACCGATCTCGGTTTTTGAATAATCTGGAAATGACGATCCGCAAAGTGACAGGTGGGTAAAGGCGTTATTAGTCTTGCGCCTTACTGCCGTTTTTAGCTGTTCCCGCACACCGTTTTGAACAATAGCGCACCTGTTCCCAGTCGCGTGCCCATTTTTTGCGCCATGCAAAGGGTAAACCGCAATATGCACATATTTTTTTTGGGAAATTGGCCTTTTTTAACATTTTTGACATATATCTATGACCAATTATTGTTCTGTATAGGTTTTTCAGACTTTGCTGATCAGTTATATTTACCTAGCCCGAAAATAATGGCTAGTCACTAAAGGGAATTTTGACGATGCCAAATACTAGGCCAGATATTAAGCCAGATATTAGACCAGATACCATGAATGTGCTGTTCCTCTGCACAGGCAATTCGGCACGGTCATTGATAGCCGAGGGTATTTTGCGGCATCGTGGTGGATTGTCCTATCAGGCCTTTTCGGCTGGATCAAAACCGACAGGAACGCCTAATCCCAACGCGATAGTCATTTTGCAGAAACATGGCATTGATACCGGCTTTGCAGCGTCAAAAAGCTGGGATGTGTTTGCTGGTGAGGCCTATGGTGAAATGCATATGATTATAACAGTCTGTGCCAATGCCGCCGGAGAAACCTGCCCGATATGGCCGGGTCATCCGGCAACAGCACATTGGGGTGTTGAAGACCCCGCCGCCGTTACAGGAAATATGGCTGATATTGAAGCTGCTTTTGCACGCACCTATGTACAGATGGATGCCCGTATGAGTGCATTATTGGCTTTGGGTGATCTGCACCTGCCAGCGCAATTGGACGCTGTTCGTGCAATTGGGGATATGTCATGAGTGGACAGGGTGTAGGACGTCGGCTAGTTGCTGAATGGCTGGGAACGCTTTTGCTGCTGGCAACCGTTATTGGATCGGGCATTATGGCCGAGCGGCTGGCCGGTGGAAATGTAGCGATTGCTTTGCTTGGCAATACAATTGCGACTGGGGCTATTCTGGTTGTTCTTATCACAGTGTTCGGGTCTGTTTCTGGCGCGCATTTCAATCCGGCGGTAACGCTAGCTTTTGCAATCCGCAAAGACATTAGCGTGCCAATGGCAGTTTTATATATTGTCATACAGATTATAGGTGCTGTTTGCGGGGCTATGCTGGCGCATTTTATGTTTGAGGTGCCATTAATACAGATCTCACAAAATGTGCGAAGCGGGTCAGCACAGATGGGATCAGAGGCGGTCGCAACTTTTGGTCTGATAATGGTTATTTTTGGTGGCATCCGGTTCCGGCCTGACGCAGTGCCTTGGCTGGTCGGGTTATATATAACAGCGGCTTACTGGTTCACATCATCGACCAGTTTTGCCAATCCGGCGGTAACGCTTGCCCGTTCGTTGACGGACAGCTTTTCGGGGATACGCCCGATTGATGCGCCCGGATTTATTATTTCCCAGCTTGTCGCGGCAGTCATTGCGACATATGTTCTTGGCTGGTTATTTAGCAATAAGGCTGAACCAAACAGCTAGAGTATTTCTGGATGCTAGAAAATAATGAAGCGCCTGCCTCGCAAACTGTGGCAGGTAGCGCAACATCTGATTTTAAAAATCCGTCAATGTTGTTGTTGATCTTGCTTTCAGGGATTGGGGGCTTTGCGATGGTTGTCGTGGTGCCGCTTATTCCAATTCTGGCTGATAGCCTTGATGTATCCTATGCTACCGCACAGCTAAGTTTAAGTGTCTTTTTTGCATCCTTTGCCGTGGCCCAGCTAGTTCTGGGGCCTTTTTCGGATAGCTATGGGCGGCGCACGACGCTGATCATAGGGATGAGTCTGTTCGCGCTTGGAAGTCTGGCTTGCGCCCTTTCGGAAACAGCATATGTGGTCATTTTCGGACGTGGGCTTCAGGGTATTGGCGCCGCGTCCGGCATGGCCATTGCGCGCGTCATTATCAATGATGTGCATGGCCGCGAAAAATCGGCAAAACTGATCGGTTATTTGACGATGGCAATGGTCATTGGCCCCATGGCAGCACCAACAATTTCGGGCTTTGTTGCCGAAGCATTTGGCTGGCGCTGGCTGTTCTGGATGCTGTTTGTGGTTAGTTCGTGTTTGCTGGTGACGATCATCATGAAGTTACCCGAAACAGTGCAGTTTTCACGGGATGCTGATGGACGCCGGCAGGGGTTTTTTGACGGCTTACCTTTGTTCAAGAATATTGAATTTATCGGGTTGGCGGGGAACTGGGCTTTTAGTGCCTGTGTCTATTATGCCTTTCTGGCGGGTGCTGCCTATGTCGTGATCGAACAGATGGGACGATCAGAGACCGAATATGGTGCTTATTTTATAATTGTATCGCTTGGCTATCTGACAGGTAACTGGATTGCGGCGCGCTATTCGCATGTCTATGCATCGTCACGGTTTATCATGGCAGGTACGCTTTTGGCTTTGGCGGCGACTATCACGCAATGGCCATTATATGGAATGATGCATCCTGTTTATGTGTTTGGCCCGATGTCGATCATTGCTTTTGCCAATGGTCTTGTCAGCCCGCATTCGGCATCATCGGTGATGAATGTAGTGCCGCGTCTGTCAGGGGCCGCCTCAGGTCTATCGGGATTTCTTCAGATTGGTGGTGGGGCGCTGATTAGCTTGCTGGTCGGTTATTTTCAGTTCCAGTTTGGCTATACGATGATTATCGTCATGTTCCTGTCGGCAAGCTGTGGGTTGATTTCATTAATGCTGTGCTGGCATATCATCCGCCCTTCACGATAGAAAACGCGATTTTTCGCGATAAATTAAGTAAAAATGCGTTATTTTGTGGCTATTAATAAAGCCAGTGATGAAATTAGGGCTTTCCATATGCTGCATTAAGCAGTAGTTATGCGGCCAGACCTGAAGAAACAGGCAAAACTCAAGAGACATGATGATGACACAAGAACTGCGCAATATCGCGATTATTGCCCATGTTGACCATGGCAAAACAACACTTATCGACTCGATTATGAAGCAAAGCGGTATGTTCCGTGATAATCAGGCGGTTGATGAACGTGTGATGGATTCAGGCGATCTTGAAAAAGAGCGCGGCATTACCATTCTGGCCAAGCCAACGTCGGTGGTCTGGAAAGATACGCGCATCAATATTATCGATACGCCTGGTCACGCTGATTTCGGCGGTGAGGTTGAGCGTGTTCTGGGCATGGCCGATGGTGTTATTCTGCTGACTGACGCTGCCGAAGGGCCGATGCCGCAAACCAAATTTGTTTTGGGCAAGGCGTTGGCGCAAGGATTGCGTCCGATTGTGATTATCAACAAGATCGACCGCAGTGATGGACGGCCTGAAGAGGTTGTTGACGAAGTTTTTGATTTATTCGTAGCGCTTGATGCCAATGAAGAGCAGCTTGATTTCCCAATTTTATATGCATCCGGCCGCGATGGCTGGTGTGTTGAAGAGCTTGATGATGCGCGTGAAAACCTGCATCCGCTTCTTGATCGCATTCTGGCGCATGTCGCGCCGCCGCAGGTTGATGCCGAAGCGCCGTTTGCCATGCTGGCAACATTGCTTGATTCAGACCCCTATCTTGGTCGTTGTCTGGT
>NZ_CAXBVX010000025.1:0-22261 GCF_963979125.1 uncultured Candidatus Puniceispirillum sp. | reverse complement strand
ACCTTATTCGCTGGCTCTTCGCCTGCCATGATATCCGTGATCGCCGCGGCCACCTGTCGGGCCGCTGTTTGCGGATTGGTCTGCGCGGCAACATGCGGCCAGACCCTGATTTTCGGATGCGTCCAGAAAGCATGTGTTGCTGGCAATGGTTCGGTAACAAAGACATCCAGTGCCGCGCCACCAATTTTGCCGCTATCAAGTGCCACCAACAAATCATCCTCGACCAATTGGCCACCACGTCCACCATTGATGATAAAGGCACCATCAGCAAGCGCATCAAAAAAAGTTGCATTCATGATATTGCTTGTCGCCGGGGTTAGCGGCAACACCGACACGACAATATCTGTTTGGGACAGAAATGACGGCAATTCGTCCATGCCTGCAAACATCTCGACATGCTCAAGCGTCCGTCTGGTGCGCGCCCAGCCTTTGACTTTGAACCCCAGACTGGCAAAACGCGTGGCAATAACATTGCCAATCGCACCAACCCCCATAATGCCAATCACCGCACCTGTTGCTGGGCGTTGTTCAATCGGTTTCCATATTCTTTCGGCTTGCTGGGCACGATATTGCGCGCCATCACGCCACATATCCAGTGCATTCAGAATCGCCCAATGGCTCAGCGCATCTGACATATCTGGATCAACCAGCCGCACCAATGGCACTGAACGCGGTGTGGTATCGTCGCCCATCATATGATCGACGCCTTGGCCTTGCATGATAATGCCCCGCAAATGTGGCATCTGCGCCAGCGCCCCTCTTGGCGGTGCCCAGACCAAGGCAATATCGGCTTTCATGCCAGCATCCGATTCCAAATTGATAATATCAAAATCAGACAATAGCGGCGTCAACCGCTGCCGCCACATCTCGCGGTCATCATCATGCCCATAAAACCCAATCGAAATCATGCGTCTATCTTCCTGTCAAACGTCACCAAATACAGTCCATACCGCTATGTTGCGCCTAGTTTTGGATCAGGGCAATGATCGCTTGATGCAGTTCGGCTGACCCCGCACAGACAAGGCTATTTGTTGTAGCAAGGTCAATATCATTACCGTCAAAATCAGTCACAATCGCTCCTGCGCCGCGCATCACCTGCACAACCCCCATTATATCATGCGGTGCCAGACTATCTTCGATCACGGCGTCGATGAATCCAGCAGCCAGAAGCCCGAAATTATGGCAGTCGCCACCGTAATTAGTGATTTTTGCCAGCCTGCTGATTTTGTTGAAAGCAGCCAGACCATAAGGTGAAAACGCTTCTGGCGAGGTGGTTGCAATATTGGCATCAGCAATCGTCGTTACCGTGCTTGCTGTCAGCCTGTTTCCATTCAGAAAACTGCCCTCACTCGTACCGATATAGGTTTCGTCAAGCACGGGCATATCAATCAGGCCCGCAATTGGCCGATCATTATGTGTAACCCCGACCAATGTACCAAAAGCAGGCTTGCCACTGACAAAGGCTTTAGTGCCGTCAATCGGATCAATAACCCATTTATAGGCACTATTTCCAACACCATCCCCGGACAATGCTTCGCTAAGACCGAATTCTTCTCCCACAATCACATCATCGGGAAATTGCGCGGCAATCGCACCACGTAATGCCTGCTCGACTGATCTATCGGCGATGGTAACGGGGCTGCTATCCGCTTTTGTCATCACATCGGGAAGCGCACGGAAATATGTGGTGATAATAGGCCGCGACAAATCCGTCAGACTTGTCAAAAACAAAGCCAGCTCGTCTGTTGCGAGCTGGCCTGCGCTTGTTGCTGATAATGGCTTAGCTATCGGTACCATTCGCCGCAGTTTCCGCCGCAATCTCATCTGCGCTTGGCAAGGCGGCTGGGGCATCTGCCTGCTGACGAAGCCAGGCGATCATATTCGCGCGATCCGTTACTTTCTTCAGACCAACAAAATTCATTTTGGTACCTGGCATATAGGCTTTTGGTTTCGCCAGAAATGCATTCAGCGATGCGTAATCCCACGCCCCGCCAAAACCTGCTAATGCCGCCGAATAGCCAAAGCCTTCGCTTCCGCCTTTCGCAGCATTCACAATATTCCATAATGCAGGACCAACCTTGGCATCCCCACCAGCATTAAACAGATGACAGGCAGTGCATTTCTTTGACAGCTTTTCACCGGCGGCAATATCGGCATCGGCCAGCATCGCCAAGATTGGCTCAGGCGCCTTGACAACAGGCGCGGCATCGGCAACAGCTGATGTTTCCGGCACTTCAATCTTATAGGCATTTTCAGCTAGATCGCTATGCGGCACCATAACCTCTGCCAGCTTGATACCTGCCAGCAATAAAAGGCCTGCCATAAGAAAACCGGCAAAGAGTTTGTTAAATCCCAATTCGTCCATTGCACTTCCCGAAGTCGGGCTCCTCATAAATCATATTGCAACTAGTTGGCACTAGGGCACCAATCGTTCGAAGGATAAGTACCGAAATTATTGCCGTCTCTCAACCCCAACATCACTGTTTTGGATTATTTACTTTACGAAAACCCCAAATATGTGATGAATTGCCACAATCATGGCAAAAAAGAACACAAAAATCATCATTATTCCGGCGCGCATGGCAGCCAGCCGCCTGCCAGGCAAACCATTGGCTGAAATTGCCGGAAAACCTATGATTCAGCATGTTTGGGAACGCGCTTTAGAAGCCGATATCGCCCCTGTCTATGTTGCGACAGATGATCGCGGTATCGTCGATATCATCACATCGGCTGGTGGCAAGGCTGTAATGACGCGCGCCGATCACCCATCTGGTTCGGATCGGGTGTTTGAAGCGGTTGAGACCATCGATCCGGATCGACATATCGAGCATATTCTAAACCTGCAAGGTGACTTGCCCGAACTGGCACCTGAAATCCCCACGCTTCTGGCTGATTGTCTGGCAACAACTGGGGCTGATCTGGCAACCTTGGTGACCAAAGCCAGCGCTGAAGAAGCCACCCGCCCACAGGTCGTTAAAGCTGTCGTCAGCTGGCAGGATAGCGGTTTTGGCAAGGCGCTCTATTTCAGCCGCGCCGCCATTCCGACTGGGGCAGATACACTTTATCATCACATTGGTGTTTATGGCTGGACACGCGCCGCCCTGACCCGCTTCGTGTTCTTGCCACCATCACCACTTGAACAAGCCGAAAAGCTTGAACAGTTACGTGCCTTGGAAGCGGGGATGCACATAGCCACTGGTTTCATTGACATTGCACCTGGTGGAATCGATACTGCTGACGATTTGGAACGTGCGCGCCAGCGCATGGCACAATAGGCATTTCGCCTTTTCACACATCAACTATGAGGTAAATTGTGAGTGATAGCCCAACGCAACTAGCTGGCAAAAAAGTCGCCTTTCAAGGGGTTCCTGGTGCCTATTCGCATATGTCATGCCGCGCCATCATGCCTGATATCGAGGCGGTGCCTTATCCCTCTTTTGAAGATATGCTAACTGCTGTCCAGCAAGGTGACGCTGACTGGGCGATGGTGCCAGTTGAAAATTCAATCGCTGGCCGCGTTGCCGATATTCATCATCTGCTTCCAGGGTCAGGCCTGTTCATTACAGGCGAACATTTTCAACGGGTCAACCATCATTTGCTGGCACCCCGCGGAGCCAAGCTTGAAAACCTTGTCGAAGTACATAGTCATGCGCAAGGGCTTGCTCAATGCCGCGAGCGTCTGCATAAGCTGGGTCTGACACCGATCATGCATAGTGACACTGCTGGCGCGGCCAAAGATATAGCGGCGCGCGGTGACAAGCATATTGGCGCGATTGCCTCACGGCTTGCTGGCGAAATTTATGATCTGGATGTGCTGATTGAATCGGCTGAAGATGCTGAACATAACACCACCCGCTTTTTGATCATGGCGCGCGAAGCTGTAACACCCGCACGCCCCAAATCATCATCTGATCCAGCCATGGTCACAACCATGGTCTTTAGCCTGCGATCCGTGCCAGCCGCGCTTTACAAAGCACTGGGTGGTTTTGCTACCAACGGCATCAATCTGACCAAACTTGAATCCTATATCCGCCCGGGTTTTCACGAATCGGCACAATTCTATATGGATGTTGATGGACATATCGATGATCCAGCCATGCAGAACGCGATGGAAGAACTGCATTTCTACTGCCAAAAAGATGCTGTTCATCTGCTTGGTACCTATCCAGCTAGCGGTCTGCGTGGCCGCGATATGGACTAGTTGCATCATTAGGCGCATTGACTGGTATAAAATACTTGTCGATTCCATAGGATTGCCCCATATATGTCTGCAGGAAGGCTGGGTGGACGTTGCCCCCGCCAATCCGGTCAGATCCGAAAGGAAGCAGCCGCAGTGGGATGTTTACGGGTCGTCCAGTCTTCCGCTTTCGCCAGATATTTATCCCCAGATATTTATGTTTTGTTAAAAATGATCTAGCCATCCCCTTGGGCATTCGCATTCTTCGGGGTAACATGTTTCTATAAAAGCACAATTTTAATACTGAGCAGGGGTAATGTCAGCAACATGAACGAAACGGCCAATACAGCCTACCGTGTTCTGGCACGCAAATACCGCCCCGAAACGTTTTCGACGTTAATCGGACAGGATGCGCTGGTACGAACTCTTGGCAATGCTTTGTCGCTTGGCCGCCTTGCGCATGCCTTTGTTCTGACTGGCGTGCGCGGTGTTGGCAAAACCTCAACCGCGCGGCTTCTGGCCAAAGGTCTTAACTGTATCGGATCTGATGGCAAAGGCGAGGCTACGCTGGAACCATGCGGCACATGCGAACCTTGCACGGCGATTGCTGCTGGACGCCATGTTGATGTTCTGGAAATTGACGCCGCCAGTCATACAGGCGTTGATGATGCGCGTGAAATCATCGAAGCGGTGAATTACCGTCCAGTGTCGGCACGTTTCAAAATCTATATTATCGACGAAGTCCATATGATGTCCAAAAGCGCTTTCAACGCGCTTCTCAAAACATTGGAAGAACCGCCTGACGCGGTGAAATTCATTTTTGCCACAACCGAAATCCGCAAAGTGCCTGTGACCATTCTGTCGCGCTGTCAACGCTATGACCTGCGACGTGTTCCTGCCACTTTGCTGGCCGCGCATCTTGAAATGATTTGCGGCAAGGAAAACATCAAAGCCGAACCTGCCGCGCTGGAAACAATTGCCACCGCCGCCGAGGGGTCGGTGCGCGATGCTCTGTCCTTGCTGGATCAGGCCGCCGCCATGACAGCCGATACTTTGACCGCCGAATCGGTCTCCGACATGCTGGGCAGACCCGGACGCGCCGAAGCATTGGCCTTGTTAAAATCAGTTTTGGCACATGATGTTGCTAGTGCGCTTTCTTCTTTTAACGACATCTATCAACGTGGCGCCGAGCCTGAAATGCTAATCGCCGATTTGCTTGATATCGTACATAGTGCCAGCCTGTGCGCAACAGGCGGCTCCAGCGCGACATTTATTGAGGGTGAGCGCGCGCCGATTGAAGACCTTGCCACGCTTGGCATCGCCAAACTTGGGCGGGCATGGCAAATTCTGCTCAAAGGTCACGGCGAACTGAATATGGCGCCGAATCCAGCTACCGCATGTGAAATGCTATTGATACGTCTGGCGCATGCTGCGCAGATGCCAAGCCCTGATGAAATCCTGCGCGCTTTGCCGGACGCCGCATCAGAAAGCACATCAGAAAACGCGCCCGCAAATGCACCAACAACCACCTCAGATAACGCATCCGCCAGCATAGCGGCCAGCCCATCACCCAACAGACCTACCAGTGCATCAGGCAACATATCAGCGACCACATCAACCAATGCCGCAATTGACCAGCAGCTTGATCAACAACTTGATCAGCAATTCCTGCCTACCCAAGACATCGAAACACAATCTGCCCCCGACAGTCCGGATATATCTGACGCGCCGCAACTGAATTCGCTAGCTGACATAGCCACTTTGGCCGAGACCAAAGGCGAAATGCTTTTGGCCGCTTTAATCCGTAATCATGTTCGGCTTGTGGCACTGCAACCCGGCTTGTTGGAAATCGCTCTGTCAGGCAAGCCACCTGAAAAATTCCTTGGTGATCTTGCCCAGCATCTTCGGCATTGGACAGGCGCGCGCTGGCTAGTGTCCCTATCTGACGAATCTGCTGGTAAAACGCTTGCCGAAACCAAGGCCGCCGCCGCCGCTGAACGTCTTGATACCATCGCCAAAACACCGCTTGTTGCCAAAATTGTTTCCATATTTCCGGGCGCAACGATCGAACAGATCAGCGCAATAGAAGCACCCGTCAGCGAACTGGACAAAGACACAGAAACATATGACGAAGAGGATAACGACTGATGCGCAATATGATGGGCATGATGAAAAAAGCGCAGGAAGTCCAAAGCCGCATGCAGACGCTACAGGATGAAATGGCCGCCGCTCGCTTTTCGGCAAGCGTTGGCGGCAATGCTGTCACTGTTACGGTGAATGGCAAAGGTCAGCTTGAGGCCGTAAAAATTGAACCCGAAGCGCTTGCCAACAATGATAGCGACATGCTCGAAGATCTGATTCTACTGGCCAGTAATCGGGCGCGTGAAGATGCTGCCACCTCTATGAAAGCGCAGATGACTGATATTACAGGTGGGTTGGAATTGCCACCAGGCATGAATCTACCCTTTTGATCGGCTTGCCCCTGATTATGTGTCCACTGACTAGGTATAATGATCTGACATGGATTCATCTCTCGAAAATCTGATTCGGCGCCTTGGTCGGCTTCCCGGTCTTGGACCACGGTCTGCGCGTCGGGCAGTACTGTTCCTGCTGAAAAACCGTGATCGCCTGATGGTGCCCCTAGCCAGAGAATTGCATGATATCGCCAGCACGGTGCGAATATGTGTTGATTGTGGCAATCTGGATACAGCCGATATGTGTCATATCTGCCGTGATGACCGCCGCGATAAAAGCCGTATCTGTGTTGTCGAGGATGTTGGCGATCTATGGGCGATGGAACGTGCGGCGGTATTTCGGGGCCGCTATCACGTGCTTGGCGGCACCCTAAGCGCTCTTGACGGGCGAGGACCAGACGATCTGACCATCGATCGATTGGTGCGCCGTGCCCAGAATGACGACGTCATTGAGGTTATATTGGCGCTATCGGCAACTGTCGATGGCCAGACAACCGCGCATTATATTGCCGAAAAACTCGCCACATCCAATCTTGATGTCACACGGCTTGCGCATGGTGTACCTGTTGGCGGTGAACTTGATTATCTGGATGATGGCACCTTAGCTCAAGCCCTCAAAGCCCGCGCTAAAATGCGTTAACCAAGCAAATCGCCTGATGGTTTTTCTGTTGGCACATCGCTAACGGCGGTGGCGTCAATAACTTCAATATCGGCAATTTTATCGCCACGAGATGTAATTTTACGGGCTGATGTCTGAATGTCGGCAATATCTTTTTCGGCTTGCGAAAAATGCGACGCCAGCTTGGCCACCCGATCATCAAGTCGCCTTACATCCTGCATCATCACATCGACCTGCGTCTGGATCAACCCTGCCGCTTCATGCATCCGCGCATCACGCAGAATCGCCCTTACCGTATGCAGAATCAGCATCAGATTATCTGGTCCGGCCATATAGACATGCTTGCGGCGGCTTTCTTCAACCAGACGCGGCAATTGAATATTGATTTCGGCATAAACCGATTCTGATGGCAGAAACAGGATCGCACTTTCGGCGGTTTCCCCCGGAATGATATATTTATCGGCAATATCATTAATGTGTTTTTTGACATCCATTTCCAGCCCACGGCGCGCCGCATCACGGCTTTGGTCATCGGGGGCATCGACTAGCCGGCGATAGCTTTCCAGTGGAAATTTGGAATCGATACAGATCGCACCTGGTGGATTGGGCAAAGCCAGCAGACAATCAACGCGCTTGCCGTTACCCAACGTCGCCTGAAATTCATAGGCACTATCTGGCAAGGCATCACGCACCAGATTTTCAAGCTGGACTTCGCCAAAACTGCCACGTGCTTGCTTGTTTGACAGAATATTCTGCAATTGTGTGACCTGTCCGCTCAAAGCTGAAATATGGGCATTCGCCTCGCTTATAACAACAAGCTTTTCCGCCATGCCTGTCAGCTGCTTATTCGTGCGTTCATTCTGGTCACGTAAGGACTGTTCCAGCCTTGTGCCAAGTCGCCCTTCGGTTTCGGACATTTGTGATGCAATCACGCGTTGCAGTTCAGCCGACTGGCTGGACAGCTGTGATAATTGGCCGCGTAATTCGGCCAGCCCGTCATCTTGTTGTGGTGATACTTTTTGCCGTGACATGGTGACAAACACCACCACACATATGATAGCGATAACGCCAAGCAGGACCATTTCAAATGCTGACATCTAGTGACCCCATGTCTTTCGCCCCATCTCTTTCGCCATTTCGCCCAGACATGATATTCTGACCTGTCTCTTGATAGACTGTAACAGATAAAAGCGCCACACCTCTATTGAACCTTAAGCCAATATGGCTACATTTAAGATAACAAAAGCCTCGTCAAACTTGACGTGCAACGCCCCTTATTCTAATGCAGGGGGATATAATATCGCCTGATTAATCATTAAGGAATTGTCACTGTTATGGGTGCGCATGTAGCGAATATTTTACCGATCATCAATTTGCCCGACCCTGTGTTGCGCCAAACCGCTAGTGCTGTAGCCGAAGTCACTGATGGCATCCGTAATCTGCTTGATGATATGGCACTGACCATGTACGAAGCGCCAGGCATTGGGCTGGCCGCGCCGCAGATCAATGTTTCCGAACGCCTTATCGTCATGGATTGCGGTAAAGATGAAGCGCCTGAGCTTTACAAGATGATCAATCCGGAAATCATCGAATCATCCGAAGACAAATCGATTCTTGAAGAAGGCTGCCTATCAATCCCTGACCATACTGCCGAGGTCACCAGACCAGCCAGTGTCACTGTGCGCTATACTGATATCGAAGGGGACACAAAGATGCTGACTGCTGACGGTCTGCTGGCGGCTTGTGTCCAACATGAAATCGATCATCTCAACGGGGTTTTATTCATCGATCATATCTCGCGGCTAAAACGTGACATGATTATACGCAAGGTAATGAAAGAAATGCGGCAATCATCGCCCAAATCATAAGAGGCAAAGCTCATGGGTAAATTGCGCATTGTCTATATGGGAAGTCCGGATTTCGCCATCCCAGCTCTCGATATGCTGGCACAAAATCATGATGTTTGTGCGGTCTATACACAGCCACCCCGCCAATCTGGTCGCGGCATGCAGGAACAGCCCGTGCCTCTTGCGCGTCATGCCCTTGAGATGGGTTTGCCCGTAAATTGGCCAACCTCATTGCATGACAAACATGTACAACAGGAACTTGCCGCTTATGATGCCGATCTGTTCATCGTCGTTGCCTATGGATTGATATTGCCGCAAGCCGTGCTTGAGATTCCCCGCTATGGCTGTCTGAACGGACATGCCTCATTATTGCCGCGCTGGCGCGGGGCGGCGCCAATTCAGCGTGCTATCGAAGCAGGTGATAATGAAACCGGCATGAGCGTGATGCTGATGGAAGCAGGGCTTGATACGGGTCCGGTTTTGGCCACACGCTCCATAGCGATCACAGATGATATGAATGCAGGTGATCTGCATGATGCGCTGGCCAGCATGAATGCAACGCTTCTTGATGAAACATTGGCGTCTCTTGATAATGCGCTTTTGAACCGCACACCACAATCCGGTGAAGGGGTGACCTATGCGGCTAAGATTTCCGGCAGTGATGCCCATATTGACTGGCACAAAAGCGCCGCCGAGCTAGCCTGTCATATTCGCGCCTATGCGCCCTATCCCGGGGCATGGTGCAACGGACCAAAAGGCCGCATCCGCATTCTTGCGGCGCAGCCTGCGCCCCTGCCGCATGATACCGCTGGCCAGCCCGGTTCATTTGCCGGACAGGATGATAAAGGCAACATGCTGATCAATACGGGCGATGCTGTCCTATGCGTCACCAGCGTTCAGCCTGCTGGCAAAAAACCTATGCCATCACGCAACTTTCTAAATGGCGTTCAAATCGCCACTGGCGACATGCTGGCAAGTGATGATTCCGCATGACGCGGCGCATTTTCATAATTGTTGAATATGATGGCGCGCCCTTTGTAGGCTGGCAACGTCAGGATAATGGCATCACTGTTCAGCAAAAGCTTGAAGAGGCCGCCTTTGCCTTCACTGGTGAACACATTCTTGTTCAGGGGGCAGGCCGCACCGATTCAGGCGTCCATGCGCTAGGTCAGGTCGCTCATCTTGATGTACCTGAAAAATTTGCACCCAATCGTGTCATGGAAGCACTCAACGCGCATCTGTCACACACAGCCATCAGCGTGCTTGACGCCTATGAGGTGCCCGATGATGCCCATGCGCGCTTTTCGGCTATTGGACGGCGTTATCTATATCGCATATTGCCCCGCCGCCAGCCGCCTGCGATTGATGCTGGCCGTGTCTGGCATCATAAACAGCCGCTTGATGCCATCGCTATGCAGGCTGGTGCCAATGTCCTGATCGGTCGGCATGATTTCAACAGCTTTCGCGCCGCCCAATGTCAGGCTGAATCATCCATACGCACGCTAGATATGCTTCGCGTTGAACAGGTGGGCGCTGAAATACATCTGCATGTCGAAGCCAGATCATTCCTCCATCATCAGGTGCGCAATATTGCCGGAACGCTGGCCTTGGTTGGTACTGGAAAATGGCAGCCTGACGATGTAAAAGCTGCCCTCTTGGCAGCAGATCGAAGCGCCGCTGGACCAACCGCACCCCCACATGGGTTATATCTGACCGATGTGTTTTATCCAGCTGGCATTGGCAGGCGCGTTTGAACCGCCCATAGCAACGTCACATCCGTCGCAAATGACAAGCCAACCATACCGGCGGCGATCCAGCCCCCTTTGCCAAGTTGATCCTTGCCAACCCGCCAAAGCCAGTAACATGTCCATATGGCAATCGGCAAAACCAGCACCAGATAGGCATGATTACCACTTGAAACAGTCGCCAGCTGGGTCAATCCGACAAGCAGTTGCTGAACATTTTCAATCCAGAAAAACGGAAGCAAAAAGGCAAAACTGCGTTCAGCCAGCCCAAGCTGTTTTAAGGCAAACAGAAATATCAAAGCCAGCAATATCAGCCCGACAAGTTGCACAATCATCGTTGTTACAAAAATAGACGGGGCATTTTTCAATGTCGGATAGATTGTCACCATAGCGGTAAAGATCATCGACGCCCAGATCGCATGCCACAGGCCTTTGGCATCAGTCTGATAGACATCAGCCATTGACGCTTTGCCTGTCATAACCCGCAAACTATGACCAACGTAAAAAAGTAAAACGCGCGGCGACAAACTCAAATTTTCTTGCTGCATGCTTATGCTGCCTCAAAATAGGTGGCCAGCATATTTTCATATATGGCCGATAAAATATCTATATCTGCAACCGCAGTATGCTCGTCAACTTTATGCATTGTACGCCCAACCAGCCCGAATTCGGCAACTGGACATATTGTCGTTATAAAGCGCGCATCCGAAGTGCCACCACTCGTAGATAGCTGTGGATCACGTCCGGTAACTTTGCTGATCGCCGCGCTCATTATTTCGGTCAGCATACCTGGTTCAGTCAAAAATGGATGTGCTGATGCACGCCAATCGGCATGCCATGTGCCACCAACACGCGCAAAATGTTCCTCCAGCCAGCCAATCAAACTATCTGCCGTATGTTCGGTATTAAAGCGGATATTGAACCGTGCCTGCGCTCGCGCTGGAATCACATTACCTGCCGGATTGTTGCTATCAATCGAGGTTATATTGGCCGTCGAGGGATCAAAATACGCAGTGCCCCCATCCAGCTCACAGCTATTCACTGGTGCCAGCATGGCCAACAACCGTGCAAATGGATTATCGGCTAGATGCGGATAGGCAACATGACCTTGCGCGCCTTCAACAGTTAGCTGACACGACAGGCTTCCCCGACGACCATTCTTGATAACATCCCCAACCGCATCTGGATTTGTCGGCTCGCCAACAACGCACAGATTGGGAACCAAACCATGTTCCTGCACCCATTCGACCATTTTGACCGTGCCATTAACGGCATCGCCCTCTTCATCACCCGTAATCATCAGGCTGATGGCATGACCTTTTGTAATATCAAAACCACCAGCTTCAACTAGCCTTGCCACAGCGCCAACAAAGGCCGCAATGCCGCCTTTCATATCCGACGCCCCACGTCCATAGATATTGCCATCGGCAAGGGAACCCGAAAAGGGATCAAACTGCCACGCATCTGCATCACCCACTGGCACAACATCGGTATGTCCGGCAAAACAGAAATGTTTCACCTTCGCTCCAGATACATTTTTGTCACCCAGCCATGCAAACAGATTTTCGATACGCGCATCCCCGTCACCAAAGGCAAGACGCGTGCATTCGAATCCCAATGGCGCCAGCTCGGCCACCAGCACATCAAGCGCACCTGCATCTGCCGGTGTCACCGATGGACAGCGGATCAGACGTTGGGTCAGGTCAACCGAATGCGAAACATTATCCATATGCTAGTCTCTAAGCAGATCGTTTACAGATGTCTTTGATCGTGTCTTTTCGTCAACTTGCTTGATAATCACGGCACATGACAAAGACGGGCCCGGGCTTCCATCTGGCAATGGCTTACCTGGCAGACTGCCTGGCACCACAACCGAATAAGCTGGTACACGACCAATATGAATTTCACCTGTATGACGATTGATGATCTTTGTCGAGGCACCTATAAACACGCCCATCGACAGCACAGCACCTTTTTCAACGACAACACCTTCAACAACTTCTGAACGTGCGCCGATAAAGCAATCATCTTCGATCACCACTGGACCTGCTTGTAATGGCTCCAGCACACCGCCGATTCCCGCGCCACCTGACAGATGCACATTCTTACCAATCTGTGCGCATGATCCAACTGTTGCCCATGTATCAACCATTGTCCCACTATCGACATAGGCACCAAGATTGATAAAGCCAGGCATAATCACCACACCTGGTGCCACATAGGCCGAATGGCGCACAACACATCCGGGTACCGCACGGAAACCAGCTTCACGGAAACGGGCTTCGTCCCAGCCGCTGAATTTTGGCGGCACCTTGTCCCAGAATGTTGCTTCGCCTGCCTGCGGATGCACAACACCGCCTTTGATAACGGTCATGTCATTCAGACGGAACGACAACAGAACAGCTTTTTTCAGCCATTGATTCACCTGCCATTGATGATCGCCCACAGGTTCAGCAACCCGCATCTTGCCATTATCCAGCATATTAAGAACATCGTTAACGGCCTCACGGACAGCGCCTTTTGTATCGACATTTACACTATCCCGTGCGTCCCATGCCGCGTCAATTTCCTGTTCAAGTTGCGCTGTATCCATTCTGTTCTCCTCGCGTCGTCAAACGACCTTCTGTTTTGTTTATGTAATATAGGTAGTGTTAGTGGTGATGAAAACCGGTATCAAAGCGCTTTCCATCACGCTGTCATCGTCAGGCTTGATAAAAAGCTTTTCAGATCATCGGCGATAAAATGCACATAGTCTTGATCGGCACCATGTCTTGCAAAATCATGGTCACTGGCCAGCCAGACCGTCCGCATTCCCAATGCCGCCGCTGGTTCCAGATTACGTGCCATATCCTCAAGCATCACTGCACCTGTCGGATCGATCTGGGTCTTGGCGATAAAATGATCAAAAGCTACCGTTTCGGGCTTTGGCACATAATCGGCCCCGACAATGTCAAAAATCTTGTCAAAATGATGCCGGATACCATAGGCATTTAGGATATTCTCGGCATGCGGCACTGTCCCGTTGGTGAAGATATGTTTGCGTCCGGGCAAGGTGCCTATCATACGGTCAAGTTCGGCTTCATATGGCAGATCACTGACATCAATATCGTGTACATAATGCAGATACGCATCTGGTGTCAGGTTTTCTTCAACCATTAGCCCACGCATGGTCGTCCCATAACGATGAAACAGGTCTTTCTGAATGATTTTGGCCTCATCCGTTTCCACTTGAAAATGGCTGGCAACAAATTCGGTTATTCTTACCGCCACCCTGATGAACAGGTTTGAACGCGCTGGATAGATCGTATTATCCAGATCAAATATCCAGTCATTAATTTCATTCACCGGAAAATGAACGGGGGATTTTACATTTGGCTGCATGATCGCTTCCTAATCTGGTAAAATTAACGTACCGATACCATGTTCGGTAAATAGTTCGACAAGCAACGCATGTTGCGCCCGCCCATCGGTAATAACCGCTGCCTCGGCACCGCCATTAATTGCCTCAATGCAGGTTTCGACCTTGGGAATCATGCCGCCATTAACCGTCCCGTCATGGATCAAGGCTTCGGCCTGGCTAATGGTTAATTCAGGTATCAATTTACCATTGGCGTCCAGCACACCAGCAACGTCAGTCAGCATAATCATGCGCGTGGCACCTAATGCCGCCGCGATTGCACCTGCCGCCGTATCGGCATTGATATTATACGTCTGCCCATCAGCGCCCAGACCGATAGGCGCAACTACGGGGATCAGATCACGTGCTTTCAAGGCTTCAAGAACCTGTGTATCGATATGCTCTGGCTCGCCTACAAAGCCAAGATCGATATGTTCCAGCGCGCTATCCGACTGTTTTGGCACCGCCATCAATTTCCGCGCTGTAATCAAGCCGCCATCCTTGCCTGAAACACCAACAGCCTGTCCACCTGCCGCGGTAATGGCCGCCGCCAGTGCCTTGTTAATGCCGCCAGCCAGCACCATCTCGACAACGGAAATGGTGGCTTCATCGGTTACGCGTAATCCATCAATAAAACTTGACTCAATTTCCAGTTTTTTGAGCATCTGTCCGATCTGGGGGCCGCCACCATGCACCACAACCGGACAAGCGCCAACCTGATCAAGCAGGGCAATATCGGCAGCAAAGGCAGTGACCGAGTCAGCCTCGCCCATCGCATGACCACCAAATTTAATAACAATGGTTTTCCCCGAATAGCGGCGCATATACGGCAAGGCTTCGATCAGCATGCCTGTCTTGGCGAGCATGTCTTGTTGTTGATTTGCGCTTGTCTGCGTCATGATACCGCCTTTCACCTTCCTTCACACCGTCTGGGCTACGGTGGCAGGTACCATCGAAACCTATTTCATAGATGCCCTTTGTTACCCGATTTCGATTATCGGCAATCTTGGACAATGCGCAAGGGCTCAAGCCCTCTCATTAGGCCGAAAAACCACCAACAAGCTATTTTTGTAAAGCAAATCCGGCAATATGGCCGCGCAAATGCTCAATTCCATCGCCCACTTGTGACGATGTCACAAACAATTCGGGAAATGCCGCCACATGCGTTGCAATCGTCGTTTCGGTGGCCAGACACGCTTTTTCCAGCGCCTCGGGTTTCAATTTATCGGCTTTGGTCAGAACCGCCGCCCATGATACTGCCGATTCATCCAGCAATTTCATGATTTCTCTATCACCTTTACCAACACCGCGACGGGCATCGATCAACAGAAACACACGTTGCAATGATTGCCGCCCTGCCAGAAATTTGCGCGTCAGCTTTGTCCAGGCCTCAATATCTGTCTTTGGCGCTGAGGCATAACCATATCCGGGCAGATCAACAAGCCCTAGCCGTTGCCCTAGATCAAAGAAAATCAGCTGCCGTGTACGACCAGGTGTTTGCGATGTACGCGCCAACATCCGGCGCCCTGTCAACGCATTAACCAGTGATGACTTGCCAACATTTGACCGTCCAGCAAAACAAATTTCAGGCAGATTCATAGGCGGCAAGGCCGGCATATTATTTGCCGCCGCGGTAAAATCGCACTGGCCAGCAAAAAGTAGCCGGCCAGCTTCACGTTGTTCGGCGTCTAGCTCTTGGCCACGCGGCGCATAATGTACCATTGTTGACCCATCGATAATAGATTGTTCCATGTCCAGTAGATCACCAGACCTGCCGGGAATGTCGCCAACAAGAAGGTAAAGAAAATGGGCATAAACTGAAACACTTTTGCCTGAATTGGGTCAGGCGGTGCTGGATTCAGCCGCATTTGCAGGAACATTGAAACACCCATCATAATCGGCCAGGCACCAAGCTGCAGGAATGGTGGCAGGAAATCGACCGAAAAGGGCAACAAACCAAAAACATTGAAAACCGATGTTGGATCAGGCGCCGACAGATCAGTAATCCAGCCAAAGAATGGCGCATGGCGCATTTCAATCGTTACAAACAGCACTTTATACAGCGCAAAGAACACTGGTATCTGAAGCAAAACAGGCAGACAGCCTGCCGCAGGATTGACTTTTTCTGCCTTATACAGCGCCATCATTTCCTTGTTCAACTGCATCTTGTCTTCGCCAAAGCGTTCGCGAAGCTGCTGAATTTTTGGTGCCAGCAAACGCATCTTACCCATCGACTGATATGATTTATTGGCAAGTGGGAAAAACACCACCTTGACCACAACGGTAAAGGCAAGCGTCGCCAGACCAAAATTACCCAAAAATTCATTCAGCCAGTTAATCGCATAGAAGAACGGCTTGGTCAGGAAATAGAACCAGCCAAAATCAATCGCCAAATCAAAATTGGGAATGCCAAGGTCATCATGATATTGGTCAAGAAGCTTCACGATCTTGGCACCGGCAAAGACCCGGCCTTTAGCTGAAACACTTTCATTTGGCGCCAGCACAAGACCATTGGAATCGATATAATCAACCTGATAGCGTTCGCCTGATCCAGCCAGTGACTGGAATGAGAAATCATACCGTGTATTTTGGTCAGGCAGCAAAGCCGCCAACCAGTATTTATCGGTCAGGCCAATCCAGCCCCCTGCTTCGGTCGGGGTAACTGCAATCTTGCCTTGTTCTGCGTCGCGCAAATCGCTGTAATCTTCTTCTTGCAAGGTTTCGTCAAAAACGCCCAACGGGCCTTCATGCAGAATATAGATACCGCTTGATGGCGGCGTGCCATGGCGCCGCACCAACCCATAGGGATATAAAGTGATCGCATTCCCAAGTGTGCTTTGCACCGAATCATCATAGGTAATCAGATAATCATCATTGATAGAAATTTGGCGGATAAATGTCAGACCCTGGCCATTATCCCAGCGCAAGGTAACGGGCGCACCTGGAGACAAAACATCCTTATTCGCCTGCCATAATGTATCAGCCCGCGGCATTGGTTGATTCGCATCCGACGATGACCATCCGAATTCAACAAAATAGGGTTGTGATGAACTGGATTTATGTAAAAATTTGATATTTTCGGATCCTGGATCCTGCGATACCTTATAATCCGTCAGTACAACATCGTCGATTCGCGCACCCATTACCGAAATAGATCCCGTAATCAACGGCGCATCAATCAGAATGCGAGGGGCGGTGTCTTGCGGTTTTGCTTCGCTGATACCACCCGTGACTGCCCCATTATTCACACCCGTATTTGCATTCGATGTTTGTGCGACCGACGGGGTACCACTATCGGCTTGCTGTGACGCCTGAAGCGCGGCCTCGGCTTTTGCCTGTTCGGCCAAAAGTTCCTGCTGGGCGGCTTCTTGTTCTAGCTGGGGCTTAATAACAAACATCTGCCAGCCAAAAAGCACAACCATTGAAAGCGCAATGGCCATTATCAGGTTACGATTATCGGGTTTCATAAAATCAGCCTTTTACATTCTTGGTTGGTCGTATTGTCCTGGACACTGGCGGCACAGGGTCAAACGAAGGTGTAACCCCCGGATGACATCGCAGAATACGTTTTACCGCATAGTACGATCCACGCAAGAGCCCATGTGCCTGTAATGCGTCTTTTGTATATTCGGAACATGTGGGCAAATGGCGGCAATTTGAACCAAGTAGCGGTGAGACAAGCAATTGATAGAGGTTTGTAAGCCCTAGAAGCATGAAAATCATCACGCGCTCAGCCAAATTCGGCGCATAGGCTTTATTGTGTTTTACATCAGACATTCCGGTGCGCTTTTCCACCTTGCTACCCCTGCTTTTCAGCATCGCCAAGTTTGCGATGAAGATATCTTAGCGATTTTTCGACTTCATTTACCAGTTCGGCCCATTGTGAAGTAGCTGTCGTTGCGCGCCCGATTAGCACATAATCAACGCCTGACATGGCCAAAGGTGCCAAAACCTGTTTGGCAATCGCACGTAAACGGCGGCGCACACGATTGCGGATAACAGCATTGCCGATTTTTTTGGTAGCGGTGAGGCCATAGCGCCAATGGCTATTATCATGGCGAACCGCCTGTATGATAACGCCTTTTGAAATCGCTTTTTCGCCATGATTCCGCGCCCGGATAAAGCCCGGGCGGGCAGAAATAATGTGTTTGTCAGACAATCGATGCCCCTGACAATTATGCCTAGGCAGACAGACGTGCGCGACCTTTGGCACGACGTGCGCGTAGGACACGACGACCGCCTACTGTCGCCATACGGGCACGAAAGCCATGACGACGCTTGCGGACAAGAACACTAGGTTGGTAGGTGCGTTTCATGACAACGCTCCTTCTTTTGATGTTTAAACTGAATGAAACTGAAATGCGGTATAGGCGGCACAGCCCTCGCTGTCAACGAAATTTGACGGTTTAACCGAAATACACAACCACGTGACATGATCCTATTTTCTAGGAAATATATGCCAAATGGCACTAATTGCATGATCTTTGCGCATATTACCACACTTTAATATTTGATACTTTCTGGTACCAAACATTTAATATACTTATTAGCTTATAGGTCAAAATTATTAAAGCCCTCTATCATATCAACGGTTTGTTCTGACCTCGTATAGTAGGAAGCAACAATTGGTGGATAATGAATATAAGAGTAATAAGCTAATCGGGTCTTTTGTTTATATCAAAGACAAGGCACGGCAGCTTTTTGTATCAGGGCTTATTGTTAGTTTGATTTCTTTCGTAACCCTAGCATTGCCTTGTACCGGCATGCGGTTGGGCGAAATGAGTAATGCGCTATACAGGCTTGTCATCGAATATAATCAGGCGCGCCTGTCACAGGCTGATCTGGCAAGCATGCCTAGCGTTCAGTCGGGCATCATCTATCAAATAGAACTAAAAGATGAAAACACGACAAAAATCCATAATTTTAGCCCTATTGATCGTGACGTCGAAATTTATGATGTGACAAAGCGGATATATCTGAATTCCTTTCCTAATGCGATTATATCGGTGCTATCGGCGAAACCAGATCTGGTTCAACTCACCTATCACACTGCCGACGCGCGCATAATTTTCACCATCGACCAGACTCCCATTCGCGATATTTTACGTAGCTATATGCCAATGGGCTTTATTGCATTGTCCATTGGTTATTCTCTACTTTGGGCAATGTTGTATTTTGTCCTGAAACGTTTCTATATGGCACCACTCAAGGCGTTAACATCAACATTGACCGCATTCGCCGATGATCCAACAATTGCGCGGCCAACGTCAAACGCTCTGAAAATCAATAGTGATTTTCAGGCTGCCGCCAAAGCTCTTGATGTCTTGCAAAGGAATACGATTTCTGAAATCCGTCAGCGTGAGCGGCTTGCCGATATCGGTGAAGCCGCCGCCAAGATCAATCACGATATCCGCAATGTACTTAGCTCGGCAACCTTGGTTGCAGACGCGCTTTTGAACTCCAATGATAAGCGGGTGAATCGCTCGGCACCGCATGTGGTGCGTTCACTTGAACAGGCGGTTGATCTGTGCCAGTCGATGATGGATTATCTGGTCGCCATACCTGACCCGCAATTATCTACCTTTGCCATGCATGACATTGCCAATGAACTGATCGATGCGACGAAGATGCATATAACTTATTCTGGCCCTGCTAAAATCCATGCAGATCGCAAAATGATGCAACGTATTTTTCTAAATTTGGCACGTAATGCGAATCATGCCGGTGCTACGAAGCTTAACATAGATATATGGCGCGCCGGACATCTTGGCATTATCGACATCTCCGACAATGGTCATGGCATTCCAAAACAGCAATGGGATGATCTGTTTCTGGCTTTCAAGAGCCATGGGCTTGGTGGTTCGGGGCTGGGACTTGCCATCACCAAGGATTTGGTGGTCGCGCAGGGCGGTTATGTAAAGCTTAGCCGGTCAAACGAAAATGGCACCGAATTCCGCATCCAGCTTCCGGTTGAAATTTTTGAAATGTCGGATGAACGCGATCAGGCAAGCTGGTGGCCAAAACTGAACATCGCCAGTTAACGTCAGCTATAAATCTATGTTGACTGGCTATATTGACTGTCTCGGGATCAACCGCGCAAGCCGATGATTGGCGTTGATGGCTGTGGTTCCATGTCCCACGGAAAGAAAATCCATGTATCCTGCGATACTTCGGTGACAAATGTATCAACAAGTGGTCGCCCAGCTGGTTTGGCATAAACAGTCGCAAAATGCGCTTCGGGCATCATCGCCCGCAATGACTTGGCAGTCTCACCAGTATCAACCAGGTCATCGACGATCAGCCAACCTTTGCCTTTACCAGCCAGCGTAGCCTCTTTCAGAACTGTTAATCCGCCTTGATCCTGACCATGATAGGATGACAGACAAGCGGTTTCGATCAGCCGGATTTCCAGCTCGCGCGCGACAATCGCCGCTGGCACAAGGCCACCACGGGTGACCGCAACAATACCCTCAAACGGGCCCAATTCTAGCAACCGCCATGCCAGTGCTTTTGACGTACGATGCAGCTCTTCCCATGATACAGGAAATGATTTTGCTTGTGCTTCGGCCATTTCATCCTCGTGTTAATCTTATACAGGGCGTCTGCATATGCCAGGATGCAAAGCGGCAAGCAGGATGCAAAGCGGCAGCAGGACAGGTCAACTTCGCCCAAATGTACTGTATGAATCCTGTTTGGCAAGCGGTTATCACAATCAATCCAGATGAAACCCACGTCGCCCAACAAACAAAGCATCCCCCAAACAAATCACCCCCCAAGCAAATCACCCGACAAACTAAACGTGTATTGTCATCATCGATCACATGCCTACAAACCCAAAACCCCCAATAAGTGCTTGCCAGCACCGTTGCCTTGACCTATGTTGCGGCATTCTTTGCAGTGCTTGCACCGCAAGGTAAGCGCTCGTAGCTCAGCTGGATAGAGCACTAGACTACGAATCTAGGGGTCGGGAGTTCGAATCTTCCCGAGCGCGCCATTTTCTCCCAATAATATTGTCGGTTTTGTCCTCAAGTTTGAGAGTAAATTTGTTATAAGGTGTAAGTGACTTTATGAAGGACTTTTTTTTTACCGTCATCATTTTGGCGCTTAGTTTTTTAATTTATATATACCCTTTGAACATCCTCGCTCATCTGCTATTTGACGCCAGTACCTTTGAACCTGCCACCCTGATCCCGACTGTGATCATTGCGGTGGCTATTTCTGTATATTTCAGAACACATGCAAAATCACCGCTATTAAGCGTACCTATCTATTACGGAATGGGCATTGGCTTTATAGGGTTCTTTGTATTCAATCTGGGCTTACTTGCCACATTGGTCATACCAGGATTCACCTTTGAAAGCGGTCTGGTGTGCCTTGTTGTTTTTGTCATTCTCTGCGTAAAAGGCATTTTGAATGGACGCCATATTAGCCTTAAAAGGCTTCACATTTCCTCGCCAAAAATCACTCAAAATTATAATCTGGTGTTCATCAGTGACATTCATCTGGGGTCTAATCCCAAGCAGCATCTGGAAAACATTTGCACAAAAATCGACGGGCTGGATTATGACTATCTGTTAATTGGCGGTGACCTATATGATTCAAGTGCTTTTGAAGCTGTGGATGTAATGCCTTTAAGAGCCATTCAAAAACCCATTCTGTTCGTTACTGGAAACCATGAATATTACGTCAAAAATCATGCCGACAAAGTAGCCGATCTGGCCAACTACAATATTAGGATTCTAGATAACGAGTCGGTACTATTCGACGGACTGAACATCATTGGGATCAGTGATAATCAAGCCCCAAAACTACAATCGGACATCGCACACAGACTGGTCAATCAGGACGCGTTTAATTTACTGATGGTGCATCAACCGTCGATATGGGACAGCGCGCCAGACACCACCGATTTAATGCTCTCTGGACATACACATAACGGCCAGATATTCCCATTTAACCTTCTTGTACGACTACAGTTCAAGACTGTTCATGGCATATATAA